>CAIYYO010000261.1 GCA_903930485.1 Methanobacteriota archaeon | reverse complement strand
GCTGAAATAAAAACTGTTGTGCGGACAACTACCAAAAAAGATTCACAGGTCCTAGACGCCGCCATTAAAGAGGCCGGGACGGGAGGGATAGACGGGCTTATCGAGAAAGACATGGCCTTCCATGAGCTCATGGAATTTTCCGCACCCAAAGACAGAATCGCTCAAGAACTTTCGGGAGACATGGGCATCATATTCGATTCAGGGCTTCCATTCTTTAAAGAAGTCTACAGGAAGAAGAAAAACGTTCAGGAGGCATTAATCTGGACGTACCTTTTTCTCCTTTCCAATTACCCGGACACTTTGATAGCCAAAAAGGCAGGCATGGTTAAGGCGGCAGAAGTCTCTGAAAAGGCGGGAAATGCTTTACGGGGAAGACTATCGCTGGAGGAATTGGATGAATACCTTAGGTCGGATGGAAACAGCCTCAACCCCGGGACGACGGCAGACTTGTCGGCGGCGGTTTTGATGCTGTGGCTACTGGAGAAGGGGATTTGAATTGTATGTGGGCGACTTGAGAAATGTCTAATGAAAGCCCCAGGAACATATTTATATCTCTGAGCGATAATAATATAGCTTAAACACATCATTTATGCCTTTGGCACTTTATTCCAAGGGCCCGTAGCTCAGTTTGGCAGAGCACCCGACTTTTAAAACAACAACGATCCTTAAAAAAGATTTGTTGAAGACATCGGGGAGTCGCGGGTTCAAATCCCGTCGGGCTCAAACCCCTTTTCTTTATCGAAAGAAAAGGTGTTTTATCCCCAAAAGAAATGGAATTCCCCAGGGGAATTCAATGGGCTGTTTTGTAATCAGTCCTCGACCACTTTCTTTCCTTTCTTCTGCGGTATGATCGTTTTCCTGCCTTTGTAGTCCTTTTCCAGCTCTTTCCCTTGATATAACCTGTCGAGGAATACTGAGAGAGCGGCTACTTCGGAATGCGGCTGATTTCCTATCGCGACGTTGTAGTCGGCTATCTGGTAAACTTCTGAAGGGACTTTCTGTCCTCCGACTATGACCAGTTTGTCTTTTTTCGAGGACCTTATCTCTTCGATGCAGTCGTTCACGTTTATCCCGTACATGGTCAAGTGTATTATGTCGCCTTCGAATCCCTGCAAAGTTTTTTTCCAGTTGTCGGTGTACGAGACTTTAAGCTTTCCGCCCCACTCTTTGCAGACCTTTGATACGCTTTCAGTGACGTCTACGTCTACGGCGTCGAGTATTAGCTCTTCGGCCCCGAATGCCCTCGCAACGAGCGCTATGTGCGTGCTTATCCTTTTGTCTCTTGCGAACCTGTGGCCGAGGCGGAGGATCACAATCTTATTCATTTTTTCCTGATCCTCAGCATAACTGCCGCGACTATGAGGAGGACGATGAGGAGGCCCCCGATGATTTCTATCATGTTGGCGAGCTGCTGGAATTCTCCTTCCTTGACCCTTTTGTCTGTTTCGTCCATGAGTTGCTGGCATTCTCCAAGCCTTGCTGGGTCTTGGAGGTCGCCGTAGATGTTCGCCGATTGGTTGGCGTAGAAGGTCGCATTTCCATAGTCGCCTTTTTTGTACGCGTCCTGCGCCACGGTATAGTAATCGTCTGCCTGGATGAAGCTCTCGCTCGATTTCCTCATGGATTCGGCTTTTGCGGTTTCGTTTCCAAGTCCAAGCTCCTGGTATATGGCGATGGCCTGATTCAGGGAAAGTATTGCGTCCCTGTATTCTCCGGTCTGGTAGCTCTTATCCCCCATGTCGTAGAATCCGTCAGCAGCTATTTTCTTCTGTTTCTTCCCTATCTCTATCTTGAGCTTGTCGCAGTCTTTGATCTTCTTGGCGAGCGCGGTCTGAAGGTTTACCAAGCCCACGATGGTCTGGCTTTTGTTGAGTTCAAGATATCCTGCCTTAGCTCTTTGAACGTACAGTGTGGAGTTTGTGAGGTCATCCTGTGTGTAGTAATAGTAGGCGTTGTTGTAGTCTTGGTCGGATTGCGCCATTTTCTGATCGTATATCCCCTTGTCTATCTTCTGGATTAGTGGGTCGCAGAGCCATATGACGCCGTATTTGTATCCTACCTCGTCGTATATGTCTTCGGCTTTTACCGCGTAGGCCCTTGCGTCGACGAAGTTCTTGTCGTTGAAATCCTGCAGTGCGGTCTGGTAGTAGGCATCGGCTAGCTGTTTTTTATCGGTGTGGTTCTTGCACATCATCAGTATGACGTCGCAGTCGAGAAGACCCTGCGTGTTGTCGATCTCCTGGAATATGCGCCTCGCCTCCTGTAAGGGAGCGATCGCGTTCAGGCAGTCTCCGTCGACGTAGTAGTCGTCGGCCGTGTCGTAGTATCTGTAGGCGGTCTGGTTTTTCGCGTAGCTGTTGTCGGTTTCCAGTATGTATACTTTTTTAAGGGCTCCGACGAGTATCTTGTTTTCCGTGAGTTTTCGCATCAGCCGGATGTCGTCGTCGACGGTGTATTCCCATTTCACCGTTCCGTTGTCCGAGTATGCTATGATTTTGTTCCCTGTCGCTGCGAGTATCTCTCCCTGGGAGTCGTTGTCTATGTCCAGCGCGAGCACGTCCGATACTTTGCCCAGGTTGGCCTGCCACTTCAGCTTGCCGTTGAGCCCTATGTCGTAGACCGTGTCTTCGGTTATCGCCGCGACGCCGACGTTCTTGCCTTTAGGGCCTCCGGATGCGACGCTTATGACTTTCTTGCCTACCGGGTAAGACCATTTGACGCCTCCGTCTATCAGGTAGACGCTGTTATAGGTTCCGGCGAGTATCTCGTCCCGGCCGTCCCCGTCCACGTCGGCGGCAGAGACGCTGTATACGCTTCCGTCAAGGCTGTATTTGCCTTTTATCTGAGGTGTGTTGTAGGTGTATAAGTTCCTCTTTCTCGCCCAGCCCGGGCTCTCATCCTGCGTGATGTTGCTCGTGTCTTTCCCGGTCCCTCCGGATGCCACGCCGAAGACGTATAGTATGCCGCTTGTGGAGCCTACCAGCAGGTCTTTCACGTGCGTATTATCAAGGGCCGCTGAGGACATATCAGTTACTATTCCGTCGAACTCGGTATACCTCCACCTCAGCAGTGTCTGGTGTATTTCCGGACGAACTAACTCTCTTTCGTAGTATGACAAGGGGTTGATGTTTATCTTCTCCCCGCGAACCTGCGTCCCGACGAACAAGTCCAGCTCCTTGTTCTCGTTGAGATCGTCTATGTAGACCTTGACGACGTCCTCTCCGAGAGGCGTGCATCCGGAATTACGGGCGTTGCCTTTGATCCACGTATTATACAGGACGCTTCCGTTCTCGTCGTAGACGTTGATGTAGCTCGTGGGGCCGTAGGCGACCGCATATATCTCGGACTTGCCGTTGCCTTCCAGGTCAAGGGTGTAGAGGTCTGTCGATATCATCGAGAATTCCTGCGTGTTGTTGAGGGGCAGATATTCTCTAGCCTGCGCGCTGTAGATGTTGAGGACGAATGCAGCAGCAAGGATGGTGATGAACAAGACCTTCTTCATAATACAGAATTAGCCTGGGCTGTTATAAATACGTTAAAAAAAGAGAATCACGAGTTTATCTGCAGTATCTTCTTCTTGCCACCGACGTTCATGTACAAGACGTTCCCTCCGCTCTTCAGTTCCCCTGTTATATCGGTCGGCTTCGGTAGCTCGAACGTCTCGTAGGTCTCCATGTCCATGAGCTGCACGTTGTCGCCGATGAGGTTCAACACCTGCGCGTTCTTCTTGTTGATGATTGGGACATCTGCGTTGCTGTCTACCGGGCCCATAAGGGTCCGCTTCTGTCCGTCGAATATGCCTATGGCGTCGATCCTTGCCTTCGCGCCTCCGTGTTTCCCGGGTTTTGAGTGCGCGACCGACACTATCTTGCAGGGTTCGCCGTCTATTATCACGTATTTGCCTTCTTTGAGTTCCTTTATCTGTGAGATCTTTTTCTCCATCGTCGTTGCCTCGCGAGTCTTATATATAATTAATCTTATATCAATATAATTCTATCTAGGCTTAAATAAATCAGGTTAAGCCATCGATGCGAAGCTTTTTTTCAACATGGAACGGCCTACGTGGGACGAGTATTTTTCGAAGATAGCAAAAGACGTTGCGGAGCGTTCGACCTGCACGCGCCATACGTTCGGCGCCGTGATAGTGAACGAGAAGCACGAGATAGTCGCGACCGGATACAACGGGGTCGTCAGGGGGGCTCCGCATTGCAATGACAAGGGCTGCATCAAGGACCGTCTGGGAATAAAGAGCGGGACCGGACATGAGATATGTCCGGCCGTCCATGCGGAGATGAACGCGCTGATACAGGGCGGGAGGCTCAGCAGGAATTGCACGCTCTACGTGAACGCTTTCCCGTGCAAGATATGCGCCCGGCTGATAGTGAATGCGGGGATCGTTCGTGTCGTCGTCAGCGGTGAATACACGGACCGGGAAGGACTCGAGGTGTTGAAGGCGGCAGGCGTTACAGTTTCGCACATCGGGCAGGATGCGGGCTGCGAGACAAAGGATGTGGTGAACCCGAACACTTGAAAATGAAAGTCGACACAGTGCTGAGGCTGAAAGACGTGCCAGGGATGCTGATAAAAGCCCTGGAGCCTATTTCGAGCCACGGCGGGAACGTGATAAGCGTGACGCATTCCAGGGAGGAAAAAGGCCTGGTTTCCGTCCACGTCTCCTTCAAGGTGCAGGACCAGTCTTCGCTGAATCTGATACGCAGGGCCCTTGAGAAGCAGAGGATAATCATCTCAGAGATGGCTATCGAAGGGCGGACGTACATCACGAAGAAGTCTCTCTCGTTCATACTGGTAGGCCATGTAATAGATACGGACATACGGGATACGATTGACAGGATCAACGAGGTCGGAATGGTCTCGGGCATCGAGGTCGTAATGCCGGCGCCGAACCAGAAATCGTCTGTGCTCATGGACGTCGAGATAGACGAGAAGAGCAACGGCATACTGCTCTCGCTGGTCGAAAAGATTTGCAAAGAGAAGGAATTCCTGCTTGTGAGGTCTTTGTAAAGATGAAGACCGTTAAATTAATTGTCGTAGGCTTTGGGACCATAGGGAAAGGGACGCTGGAAGTGCTTCGAGCCAAGCACCGCGACCTTATGGAAAAGCAGGGATGCGACGTAAGAGTAGTCGCGATTTGCGAGATAGACGGCACTCTAGTCAACGGGAAAGGCGTGAACATAGATTCTGTTCTAAAGGCTGCAGCCGCTGGAAAATTGAGAGACCATCCGGACTGGAAGAACATGAAAAGCCTTCAGGCCATTGAGGAAATAGAAGCGGATATAGTCCTTGAGCTGACGCCCGGCGACATAAAGACCGGCGAGCCCGGGATAAGCCATATCAAGAAAGCCCTCGAATGCGGGAAGCACGTCGTAACGTCCAATAAATCTCCTATCGCCTTGAAATTCCAGGAACTCACAGCCCTGGCGGAGAAGAAAGGCCTCAAGCTCCGATACGAAGCAACGGTCGGCGGAGCCATCCCGATAATAAATCTATACCGCGACAGCCTCGAGATAAACAAAGTCGGGTCGATCTACGGCATATTAAATGGGACAAGCAATTACATCCTGACCAAGATGTCCGAGGAAGACGTGAGCCTCGAGACCGCTCTCAAAGAAGCTCAGGAGCTTGGGATCGCGGAAAGGGACCCTAGTTACGACATCAACGGGACAGACACCGCCGTGAAGCTCGTGATACTCGCCAACTCCATCATGGGCAAAAAGATATCCTACAAAGACATAAGCGTAAAGGGCATCCAGGATATAACGCCGGATGCGATCGAGCTTGCGGGAAAGCATGGTTTTGTGATTAAGCTCGTGGGTGACGTCAACGGGTTGGAGGTATCGCCGAGGCTCGTTCCATTGCATCATCCCCTCAATGTTTCAGGCACGCTGAATGCCGTAATGCTCGACACCGATATAGCGGGGACTTTGACCCTGATTGGTCACGGAGCGGGCAAGATCCAGACGGCTAGTTCGGTGCTCGCAGACGTGATAGACATAATGAAAGACATGCAGGATTCATAAGGCCTTGTCCTGTCTCAGGGTTTCGAGCAATCGTAATACTGAATAAGAAGCGCGCGTCACTCCCATGCTCCGCTTCTCGGTATCGGTCCCGACAAGGTATACTCCTTCGAGAGGTGTCTTTACCCCCGCGAACTGCGTCGCAATAGTCCACATCGCCTTCTCGGGGATAAGCACCTGGTAATGCGTCATCTCGACCTTTGATTCGAGCTGGGGCATTATCTTGTAAATGGCTTCAAGAGACCTCTTCTTCTCCCTCTCAAGGTTGCTCTCACCATTAAGCCGAAACGCGCAGCCGACGAGCTGCCGATCTTTGGGGGCAAGCGAGGGATCATAGTTTGATATAGGAACGATCCAAGTGTACGGGTCGGCGTCGATCCATATCTCGGAACCGTGCCTCTTGAAGACCTGTTCTTTGAGGCCGAGCCAGATGGTGAGTATGTTCGCCTTTGGAAGCTTCCTGACCATTGTTTTGTAGTCGTCGGTGAGGCCGTCGGCTAGGGAGGGGAGGTCTGATGCGAATCCCGAATAGATCAATGTGCCGTACGCGTATTCGCCTAGGCTGGTTTCGACTATCTTTTCTTGTGCATCAATCCTTATGACTTTTTCGCCGGTCTTTATCTCGACCATTCCTTCCGGCATCGACGACTTTACCGCGGTCACGAGAGACTGCAAGCCGCCTTTGGGATAGAACTGGTCCCTTGCCCCTTCTTTCAGGAGCACGTTGTGCAGTTTCTCAAGGACGTTGCTGGACCTGCTTTTGTAATGCTGCGCGTCCAGGAACCTTGCGACAGGGGTCTCGTTCATCGGCGCTCCGGTCATGAAGATCGACATGCAGTTGAGGAATCTCAGGGTGGATTCGCTCAGGCCATTGCCTACGAGGTCGCTGAGAGACTTTTTGGAGAAATCCTCTCCGGCGTTGTAGAGGTACGAAACAGAGAAAAGCGTCTTCATCAGGGAGAGACGGTCCATCTGCGGGATCAGGTCGAACTCGAACCAGCCCTGAAGGTTCCAGGGGAAAGCGCGTACGCGATCGTTCAGCCTGATGTAGTACCTGCCGTGAGGCACGAAATTCGGGACCACGTCGAAGTATTTCAGCATCAGCTCCTTGAGTGGGCCTCCCTCAAGCCTGGTTATGATGTGCGGCCCGGTATCCACCTGATAGCCGTCGACCATATAAGACCGGCACACGCCGCCGATATCCTGGGACT
>CAIYYO010000260.1 GCA_903930485.1 Methanobacteriota archaeon | reverse complement strand
GGCTGAGAATATGCTATCAACGCCAGTGTTTTGAGGACCGCAGGAGGCATGTCGGTCTCAGGGACAAGATGCATCACGCCGGACTCGTGCTCTTTCTTTATCTTCATGGCGTATCTGCCTTCGGACTCGGTGATCTCTATCGCCATGTTCCGGCTTGTGTACTCGTTCCTAAGCTCTTCAACTGCCTGCCTGATTACACCGATGTTCCCGGAACTGCATAGCCGCGCAAGGTCTTCAATGCTCAGCTGCCGCCCGGACACGAACAACGCCGCCTCTATCAAAGATTTGTACTGGTCTGTCATCCACTCCACCCCTCTGAATATGTTATTAGCCCATCCAGTTATTTAATGATTTTTTCCGGTCTTTCTCGCAGTCAGGACGCAGATTTCCTCGAACCAAAGTTTTTTACTTGCAGTGACCTCCGTGACAAAGCCCAGACAATTCAATCCCCGCTGGAGTTCTCCTAAGTCGTTCAGGGACGACACCAGCATCTGTATCCTGCCGCCTTTCTTCAGATGTGATGTTGCCTTCTCTATGAACCGGTCGATGACTTCTCTTCCGTTGACGCCGCCCGCCCATGCTTTTGCGGCCAAATCTTTCTCGTCGGACGGGACATAAGGCGGATTGAATATTATCAGGTCGAATTTTTCCGTTGACTTGATGTTTTCGAAGAAATCGCTTTCCAGGAACCGTATGTTTCCGGCCTTGTTTGTTTCGGCATTCTCTCGCGCAGATTCTATCGCTTTAGGATTAATGTCCACGGCAAGTACGACGGATGCGTCTCTTGACGCCATGATCGCCTGTATCCCGGTACCGGTTCCCATGTCAAGGACGCTGTCTCCTTTCCCGACTTCCAGGCTATCCGCCAGCAGGAAGGAGTCCTCTTTAGGCTCATAGACCTCTGGATGCGTCTTTAGGATAATGTTTTTGTAGTAGACTGTCATTTTTTGACTGTGCTTTATATCCGTACACATGCTATATTAATTTTGTTTAAACGCGAAAAAGATGAAACATACTGTGGCTTTGTGCGGTTCTTACAACGGCGGGGACATCGAGAAACTGTTCACATCCCTGTCTAGCAAGGGTATAACCCAGATGTCGCTCATCGGGAGGGAGATAACTTTGCAGGTCTGCAGCGAAAACCTGAGTGAAATAAAGAATTCTCTTCGAAGCCTTGGAGTAGGCAATCTCAACATACTTGAATGGCGGAGGTCCGGAGTCACTCTGTCGGGTTCAGGCAAAGGCGTTGACGGCGATAGAACAGTCAATGTCTCGTTGATCCCGTCAAACCTTGATGAGGGACTGAAACCTCTGGCTTTCCTTTGCGAGACTGAAATAGAGGAAAAAATCCTTGAAAGCCTGGGAGCGAAGGTCGAGGAAATACTCAAGGATGCAGGCGTCACTGACGCATTATACACGGTCCATATCAAAGAATTGAAGAAAGACAAGGACTGCAAGTCTCTTCCCCAGGCAGTCATTTCGGCTACCCTGAACGCACTATTTGATGCGGGCGGAGTCGTAAACATCGAATAACGTCTCTTCAACGGGTCGCATAAACCCTTTTAAGGTCTTCAACTATACGGTAAGAG
>CAIYYO010000259.1 GCA_903930485.1 Methanobacteriota archaeon | reverse complement strand
CCTCGCACTCGACGACGTCGAGTAAACGTTCTTCTCGTCGACCTTGCCAAGCGTGGCCGCAGACTGCAGTATATTGACTGCATGCCTGATGTCTCCCTCGGCGATGTATGCGATCGCTTCCAGCCCGGACTCGTCATAGGCGACCTTCTCTATATCCAGTATATGCTTGAGGCGCCTCTTTACCGCATCCCGGGAAAGCCTTTTGAACCTGAAAATAGAGCATCGGGACTGTAGAGGCTCGATTATCTTCGAGGAATAGTTGCAGCTAAGGATGAAGCGGCACGTTTTCGTATAGTTCTCCATGGTCCGGCGCAGGGCATTCTGGGCGTCGTTCGTAAGCGCGTCGGCCTCGTCCAGGAAGATGATCTTGAAATCGCCGGTTATGGGTCGGGTCCTTGCAAAGTCGCGTATCTTTGTACGGACGACGTCTATGCCGCGTTCGTCCGATGCGTTAAGCTCCAGAAAATCATGAGACAAGTCGCCTCCGAATAATTCGCGGGCAAGGCACAGAGTCGCAGTCGTCTTGCCGCTTCCCGCGGGGCCGGCAAAGAGCAGGTGAGGCATAGACCTGGCTTTTACATAAGCTTCCATCCGGTCTACGATCGCTTCCTGACCGACCATCTCCGAAAGCTTGACAGGCCGGTATTTCTCGGTCCAGGGTAATTCCATTTTCAGCTAGATTAATAATTAGAAATAGACGAGTAATAAACCAGAAGATCAAGGTGGATCATTCATACATAATCCTAAATTTAACCCCCTACTCTTTAATATACTTTACTTTTCGCACCCGAAATGGCCCAGCTCAAATTGCTCGAGATAGAGAACGAGGTCAGGAGTTACTGGAAGGATAAAGACGTCTATGACGCGGTCGTAGAGTCGAGAAGGGGTGGGAAAAAATTCTATTTCTGCCAGGGCCCTCCGTTCACCAGCGGGCAGGCGCACGTCGGCCACGCCTGGAACACGACGATCAAGGACTGGGTGATCCGTTACAAGACCATGCAGGGTTTCGACGTCTTCCGACGGGCAGGATGGGACATGCACGGCCTGCCGATAGAAGTCAAGGTTGAGGAGACCGTTCTGAAGACCAGGAGCAAGAAAGAGATCGAGGAATTCGGCATAGAGAATTTCATAACCGAATGCAAGAAGTTCGCGATAAGGAACATGAACAGCATGACCATCCAGCTCTCGCGACTGGGCGCGTGGCTGGACTGGGACGACCCATACCAGACATTGGACAGGAAATACATGGAGAGCGTCTGGTACGGGATAAAAAAGGCTTATGATAAAGACCTTCTCTACGAAGACAAACAAGTGATCCACTGGTGCCCACGCTGCGAGACCGCTGTAGCCGGATACGAGGTAAGGGACGAATACAAGGAAGTTACGGACAGCTCCATTTACGTTAAGGCTAGGGTGAAGGGCAAGGACGACGAGTACGTTCTCGTATGGACGACGACGCCTTGGACCCTGCCGGCGAACGTTGCGATCGCAGTCAACCCGGAGTTCACGTACGTTAAGGCAAAGTACGGTAACGAGACTTTCATCCTCGTAAAGGAGAGGCTCGCCGCAGTCTTGAAAAAAGATTTTAAGGTCATTGAAGAATTCAAGGGAAGCAAGCTTGATGGAATGGAGTACATGCCCATCCTCCACATCCCGCTCCAGAAAGACATAGCTCACAGGATAGTCCTTGCGCCCGACGCGGTCACATTGGAAGACGGCACGGGCTGCGTGCATATCGCCCCGGGCCACGGAGAGGAAGACTCCAAGATAGGGAAAAAGTACGGCCTGGAGGCGCCTTCGCCTGTCGACGAAGCCGGCCGACTGACTGTCGAACCATACAAAGGGATCTACATAAGGGACGCCAGCGGGATCATCATAAAAGACCTGGAAAAGTCCGGGAAACTCTTCCGCGAGGAATCGATAACGCACCGTTACCCTCACTGTTGGAGGTGCAAGACCCCGCTCATCCTGAGGTCTACGAAGCAGTGGTTCCTCGCAGTCTCGAAGATAAGGAACCAGCTCCTCGAAAACAATAAAGGCGTCGAATGGGTGCCGGATTGGATCGGCTCGGGCCGTTTCGAGAACTGGCTTACCAACGCCAAAGACTGGTGCATCTCTAGGCAGAGATACTGGAATACCCCGCTCCCGGTATGGAAGTGCGAATGCGGCAACCGGGAAGTGATTGGCTCGATAAAAGAGCTCTCTGAAAAATCTGCTCACGAGCTCGATACGGATTCGTTGGATCTCCACAGGCCGTACATAGATAAGGTTCATTTAAAATGCGAATGCAGCAAAGAGATGCACAGGGTAAAGGACGTTTTGGACGTATGGATCGATTCGGGCTCGGCTTCTTGGGCCAACCTTCTCTATCCGCACGAGACCGAGAAGTTCGACAGGCTGTTTCCCGCGGATTTCATAACCGAGGGAAGCGACCAGACGAGGGGATGGTTTTACTCATTGCTGGTGATGGGGACGATAGTATTCGACAGGGCGCCCTACAAGAGGGTGCTGTATCACGGATTCACGCTCGACGCCGAAGGGCGTAAGATGAGCAAGTCACTTGGCAATGTCGTAGACCCGATGGATGTGATGGACAAGCACGGAGCAGACGTATTCAGGTTCTACGTGCTTTCGGCAAACGTGCCCTGGGACGACCTATGCTTCTCCTGGGACGGGCTCGTTTCAGTGGAAAGGATGCTAAACATCCTCTGGAACGTGCACTCGTTCGCGGAAACGTACATGAAGCTCGACTCCTACGATCCGGAAACGAATTACAAAATGGAACTCGCGGTCGAGGACGAATGGATCCTTTCCAGATATAACTCCCTCGTCAAAGACGCGACTGCTGCAGCTGAGAGCCTGCACCCGCACGAATTTTGCAGGCCCATGAATGACTTCATCCTTGAACTGTCGAGATGGTACGTCAAACTCATCAGGGACCGGGTCTGGATGGAAGGAAAAGACCCGAGGAAAATGTCTGTCCACTACACGATGCACCACATACTCACCGGACTTGCACTTCTGATGGCCCCGGTGACCCCGCACTATTCGGAATACACATACATGAAGTTGAACGGCGACAAAAGCGTCCACCTCCAAAAATGGCCTAAAGCAGACGAAAAACGCATAAACAAGGGACTTGAAAAGAACATGGCCATCGTCCAGCAGATAGTAGAATGCGTCAACGCCGCACGGCAGACGGCGGGAATAAAGCTGCGCTGGCCGATATCAAGGATAATGATCGCCCTCAAGGAAGATTTTGAGGTCAAGCCCTTCGAGCAGATAATCCTGAAATCCTGCAACGCCAAAAGCCTGGAGCTCAAAGAAGTGAAGGCAGGCCTCGGTGTAAAACCCAACCTTTTGACTGTGGGCCCCAAGTACAAGAAAGACGTCGGAAAGATAATGAAGCACCTTAAGGCCGCCGACGCCTTCAAGGTCAAGGAACAGGTCGAGAAGACCGGGCAATATGTGATAGAAGGGATCGTCCTAGAACCCTCGGACCTCCTGTTCGAGACCAGGATGCCTGAAGACCTCGTGGCCCATGAATTTCCTGGAGGCATGGTTTATATAGACTCGAAAATGGACCCCCGCCTCGTCTCCGAGTCGATGGCGAGAGAAGTTATTAGGAGGATACAGGCGATGAGGAAAGAAGCAGACCTGCAGGAGCTTGCCGTCGTTGACTCATTCATCGAATGCGACGAGGAGTTCAAAAGATTCGTCATGGAAAATAAGGAGTCGATAGAGAAGGAGACGAGAAGCCGCGTAACCCTTGGAAAAACCCTCTCTGAAGGATTCAGGAAGAAATGGGACATCGAAGATTCCACCGTGGAAATAACGATAGTGAAATAGGAGAGACCATATTTTAAGCGCGAAATTCTATTAATAATACTCTTTATAAGCAGCATACAACATTTTCCGTCAAGATGAAAGGATCTAAAGGCTATAGGAGGCGTACGCGGACCTTCAGGGTCGAGGCAAGGGAAAGAGGAAAAATCCATATCAAGAGGTTCATGAGAGACTTCAACGAATCAGACAGGGTCTCGATCGCTATCGATCCCAGTTTCCAGAACATACCGCATCCCCGTTTCCAGGGCAGGAGCGGCCTGGTCATAGGAAAACAGGGGCGATGTTATTATGTCAGGATATCCGACGGCGGAAAGGAAAAGAACATACTAGTCAACCCCGAGCATCTTAAGGCCCTGAGATAAATAGGAAACATACATCACCCAAAAAAAATGAACATAATCAAGGAAAGAAGCGTCTCTCTCGCAGAGGTCAAGAACATCCTCAAAGACAAGAAAAAAGAATACACCGACGAGGAAAAAGAGCTCTACTACGAGCAGAAAAGGGCTCTCGACCATGCCAGCAAGGCCGCAAAGCTCACTCCCAAGGACGCATTAAAGCTCATGGAGGGCATAAAAGCCACGGGACTGACCCTGACCGAAGACCAGCTAGTGAAGATATCGGACCTGCTGCCTGAGACCGTGGACGACGTGAGGGCGATCTTCGCAAAAGAGAGGTTCAAGTACACCGAAGAAGAGATTAAGAAGATCCTAGACGTCGTGGCACAGTACAGGTGATTTTTTCTATATTTTTTTAACGAATAAAAAAGGGGTTGGTTTAAATGAAAAAAGACGATTACGTGAGAGTCCTGGATTATCTCCCAAGAGGCAAATCTGACGTACCTCCGCACAAGCGGAAGCCCATAGCCCAGGCTATCGGAGAGAAATACTTCGCAATACTCGAGCTAGTCCCGAGGGCGGGCCTCGAATTCCAGCCCGGGGAACGGATATACATCGGAGAAGGAACCAGGGACAGGGTAGACCACATCGAGAGACGAATAAAGTATGACTGGCTCACGCCTACTGCGAAGTCCGAGCT
>CAIYYO010000258.1 GCA_903930485.1 Methanobacteriota archaeon | reverse complement strand
TGGATGAACTCGGAATCCTCGACGGTGAGTTTTATTAAGCACTCAATACAAATGTTTATCGACCTTCTCCTGATACGTTTGAACGATCTGAAGGGCAGATATTCCTGAGCAAAAGGCGAAATGGACACAAAATCTAGCTCGAAAAAAGTCGCGGTGATCGGCCTCGGCTACGTTGGCCTGCCGCTGGCGTGCCTGTGCGCGAAGAAAGGGCACAGCGTCGTGGGAATAGACATAAACAAAGACATAGTCGAGAAGACGAACAAAGGCATAAGCCACATCAAGGACGAAACCCTGGAACAGCGCCTGAAAGAAGTGACGGGAAAGCTCGTCGCCTCGGACAAGTTCGACGACATACCTTCGAGAGATGTAATAATAATCTGTGTGCCTACTCCGGTGGACGAGAAATACAAGCCGGACTTGCGCCCGCTCAAGTCTGCGTGCGAAAAGATCTGTAAGCTCATAAAAAAAGGCCAGCTTATAGTGGTCGAATCAACCATATATCCGGGCGTCATAGAAGAGGTCGTCAAACCGATCCTGGAAAGGTCCGGACTAACTGCGGGAGACGATTACTTTCTAGCCCACTGCCCTGAAAGGATAGATCCCGGCAACAAAAAATGGAGCGTGGATTCCATTCCCCGCGTCGTGGGCGCGACAAATGCCGGAGGCCTGAAGGCTGCGGCAGAATTCTACAGGTCGGTCATAGACGCCCCCGTTCATGAGCTGTCAACCGTCAAGGCCGCCGAAGCCGTGAAGATAATGGAGAACAGTTTTCGGGACGTGAACATAGCGTTCGTGAACGAGCTGGCGAGGTCTTTCGACAAGTTCGGCATAGACATATCCGAAGTCATAAAAGGCGCGTCCACCAAACCTTTTGGATTCATGTCTTTCTATCCCGGATGCGGCGTAGGCGGACACTGCATTCCGGTGGACCCGTACTACCTGATAGAAAGAGCCAAGACGGCTGGCTTCGATCACCGCTTCCTGAAGCTGGCGAGGGAGATAAACCACGGGATGCCGGAGTATACTGTTGAGCTCCTTGAGGCGAAGATAGGGGACCTGAAGGGCGAGACAGTTGGCGTCCTCGGAGTCGCTTATAAGGCAGACGTCGACGACATGAGGGAGAGTCCGGCGCTGGACATAATACGGATACTGAAGGAAAGAGGGGCGAATGTCATCGCATACGATCCATACATCCCGAGCAAGAGCGACGTCAAGTCCCTGGATGAGCTGCTGAATAAGGCCCGATATGTCATCCTTGCCGCCGACCACAGGGAGTTCAAGGAGATGGATCCCGCCCGCCTTAAAGAGCACGGGGTCGAGATAATCGTGGACGGCAAGAACTGCCTGGACAAGGAGAAGATAAAGGCGCTTGGCATCGTCTACAAAGGCATCGGCAGATAGGTTAGCTTTTACTTGAAGATGAAGGTATTGATGGTCGGCCGATACGAGAAGGGGAAATACCTGCGCGGCGACATACTGCGCAAGGGCCTCGCGCAAAACAGGGCCGATGTCGATGTGTTTCTGGGAAAAGGCAGGCTTAAATACCTCCGGATAGCGCGCAGGGTCTTGAAGAACGACTACGATCATCTGTTCGCGACCGGCACTCTGACTTTCTTTTTTTCCAGGATGTTCTGCAGGAAGCCGGTCGTTTTTGACGCATTCATCTCCAATTACGATTCACTGGTCCATGACCGGAAGCTCGTCAGAGACGGCTCGCTTAAGGCGAAGATGCTGCGGTTCGGCGACAAATATTCGTGCAGGCTCGCTAATAAGTCGATATTCGATACTGAGGAGCACAAGAAATATTTTATCGAGGAATTCGGTCTCGAGAGCAAGGCTAAGGATTTCTTCGTCGTGGAAGTCGGAGCGGATAATGATGTGTTCTATCCTGCGCCGGAAACCGGAGAAAAAAAGACCTTGCCTTTCACGGTCCTGTTCTACGGCACATTCATACCCCTGCACGGGGTGGAATACATAATACGGGCGGCCAAGATGCTTGAGAAAGAGGATATCAAATTCCTCGTCTACGGCACGGGCCAGACCTTCGAAGCCGACAAAAAGCTTGCAGAATCCCTGGAAATCAAGAATATGACCTTCGGGAACGTCTCTATCGACAAAGGCCCTCAGGGCGTCATAGGCCCCGCCGATATCTGTTTAGGAATATTCGGGGACACGAATAAGGCGAAGAGGGTGATACCTACCAAGGGGTTCCAGATAATCGCGATGAAAAAACCCCTACTCACAGGCGACTCGCCTGCGTCGAGGGATGTTTTCACCGACAGGATGAACGCCCTCCTATGCTCCATGGCTGACTCGAAGGCCTTGGCGGATGCGATAATGCTCCTGAAGAAGGACGCCGTGCTGAGGCAGAAGATCGCAGAGGGCGGATACGTCCTCTACAAAGAGAAATACACCTCCAAAGCCCTTGGGAAGAAATTCCTGGAAGCTATTACTCCTTGATTTAAACTCGAAAAAACGTATAATTAAAGAATTCTACAATGGAAAAGATCAGAACCGTTATATTCTGCGGGGGTTCGGGAACAAGGATGCGCGAGCAGACCGAGTACATCCCGAAGCCGCTGGTGACCGTGGGCGACCGGCCGATACTCTGGCATATCATGAAGATCTACAGCCATTACGGGCTCAACGATTACGTCTTGTGCCTCGGGTACAGGGGCGACATGATACGCGAGTATTTCCTGAACTATGAATGGCTGACCCAGGATTTCACGATGAACCTGCGCTCGAGGCTTGAATGGACCACCCACGAGCAGCATAAGATAGAGGACTGGACCATCACTTTCGCCGACACCGGCCAGAAGACCTTGACGGCCGGCAGGCTCCAGAAGGTCGAGAAATTCCTCAAAGGCTCTGACACGTTCATGGCGACATACGGCGACGGCGTGGCGGACGTCGACGTGAAGAAGCTCCTCAAATTCCACAAGGACAACGGAAAGATAGCGACGATAACAGGTGCGCATCCTTCGTCGAAATACGGACTCCTGCAGACCGACCCGGACAAATGCATAGTCTCGTTCCAGCAGAAGCCGAAGCTCGGGGAATACATAAACATCGGATTCATGGTCTTCGAGAAGAAAGTTTTCGACTACTTAGAGGAAGACAAGATGATAGAAGACGTCTTCGTCGAGCTTGCAAAAGAAGGCGAGATAGTGATGTACCCGCATGAAGGCTTTTTCCATTCCATGGACACCTTCAAGGACTACGAAGACCTGAACGAATTATGGGCTAAAGGCAAGACGCCGTGGGCGTTATGGAAAGACAAAAGATGAAAAACGACTACTGGAAGGACAAGAACGTCCTGGTCACAGGGGCGACCGGCATCCTGGGCTCATGGCTTGTGAAACGGCTCGCAGACGAAAACGCCAACGTAACATGCCTGGTCAGGGACCACGTTCCGAGATCGAATTACTACAACCTCGGCCTCGACGACCGCGTGTCCGTGGTGCACGGTCTTTTGGAAGATTATCCAACGGTTGAGAGGGCCTTCAACGAGTACGAGATAGATTCCTGCTTCCACCTGGGCGCGCAGGCAATAGTGCAGACAGCGAACCGGTCGCCGTTATCGACGTTCGAAGCCAACATAAAAGGGAGCTGGAACGTTTTCGAGGCTGCCCGGAACAGCCGGCTGCTTAAACGGCTCGTGGTCGCGTCAAGCGACAAGGCATACGGAGACCAGGAGAAACTGCCGTATACTGAGAAAGACCCGCTGCAGGGATCGCATCCATACGACGTGTCGAAGAGCTGCGTAGACCTTATTGCGCGGACCTATTACGTTACTTACGGGGTGCCGCTGGCGGTTGCAAGGTGTGGGAACTTCTACGGCGGAGGGGACCTCAACTTCAACCGGATAGTCCCTGGCACTATCAAATCGCTTCTCCTGGGCGAGGCGCCTGTTGTCAGGAGCGACGGCACGCCTTTGCGGGATTACTTCTACGTACTTGATGCGGTGTCGGCGTACATGACTTTGTGCGAGGGCGTCGACAGAAGGGAGATAAAGGGCGAGGCATTCAACTTCGGGACAGGCAAGCCGGTCACGGTGATCGAGCTCGTGAACAGGATAATAGATGCCTACGGAAAGAAAGGCGCGAGGCCGGTCGTAAAGAACGAGGCAAGCAACGAGATAGCGGCGCAGTACCTCTCTTCCGAAAAGGCGAAGAAAATGCTGGGATGGGGCCCGAAATACGAGCTCGACCAAGGCCTTAAAGAGACAATCGCATGGTACCGGGATCATTTCAAAAAATACGGCAAGATAAAATGATCGAAGGAGTCATCGTCAAGCCGCTGAAGAAGATAATGGACGAGCGCGGGGTCGTAATGCACATGCTGCGCAAAGACGACCCTGTTTTTGAAGGATTCGGTGAGATATATTTTTCCGTTATCTTTCCGGGAGCGGTCAAGGCATGGCATCTCCATAAAGAGATGACCCTGAATTACGCAGTCGTCTCCGGCAACATAAAACTGGTCCTATACGACCAGAGGCCCGGCTCGAAGACCAAAGGCGTACTGCAGGAATTATTCATAGGCGACGACAACTACTGCCTTGTCAAAGTCCCGCCCGGAGTCGTGAACGGATTCAAGGCCGTAGGAAACGTTAAAGCCATCGTCGCGAACTGCGCTACCGTTCCCCATGACCCGGCCGAACTGGTCAGGATCGATCCCTTCGACAAAAAGATCGGCTACGACTGGGACATCAAAAATGGCTGAGATACTCATCACCGGGGTGAGCGGTTTTCTTGGGAGCTTCGTGTGTGACCGCTTGCACAACGGCAACAATGTCCACGGCATTTCCCGGACGGCCGGGGGAGCTGTAGATTATCCTGTGGACATAACGCGAGGGGCCGACGTAATGGAGGCGGTCGAGAAAGTTTCTCCCGACGTGATCGTACACTGCGCCAAGATAACAAAGAGCGTCGACTATTGCGAAGAGCACAAGAAGGAATGCTTTATGGTGAACGTACTGGGGACGAGGAACCTTGTTGATGCAGTTTCCAAGGTGAACCCGGACGCGAAATTCATATACATATCCACCGACTACGTCTACGACGGAGTGAAAGGAAGCTATACGGAAAACGATCCCGTGGGTCCGGTAGACTACTACGGCTACAGCAAACTGCTCGGGGAAGAACACGTTAAAGAAATTCCAAATCACCTCATCCTGAGGACGACCGTCGTCTACGGGTATCACAAAGGCGGGAACAATTTTTTCATGCAGCTCATGGAAAACCAGGAGAAAAAACAGGATACGGAGGTCCCTTCGGACCAGATCAATAATCCGACTTACGTGCATCTGTTGGCAGAAGTGATAGACAGAGCCATCGGTAAAGACCTTAAGGGAACCTATCTGGCGACAGGTCCAGAGCCCGTTTCCAGGTACGATTTCGCGTTAAAGATAGCAGAAGTCATGGGCTACAACCCTGCTCTGATAATGCCGGTTTCAACGGGCGAGCTTAACCAGAAGGCCAAGAGGCCGCTCAACTGCAGCACCAGCCCTGAGAAGATTCAGCAGGACCTCAGCTATCGTTTCCCGAGGCTTGCAGATTCATTGGATCACATGAAGAAAGAAGTTGAAAAAAGCCGAAGCACTTAGGGATGAGATACTCGAGCTGGTAAGAAGATACGGCCGGGAGACTGTGAAGGAGTTGCCGGAGGGCAAGGTTCCGGTCAGCGGCAAAGTATATGGAGAAGACGAGCTCGCAAACCTTGTTGATGCGTCGCTGAAAGGCTGGTGGACAGACGGGGAATACGTCGAAAAGTTCGAGGAACAACTGGCCGAATACATCGGGACCAAATATGCCGTAGCATGCAATTCAGGGTCGTCTGCAAGCCTTCTGGCGTTCGCTGCACTGACGTCGCATCTCATCGAAAAAGAAAAGAGGATCGTTCCCGGAGACGAGGTTTTGACCGTTTCCGCCGGTTTCCCGACGACCGTGAACCCGATAATCCTGTACGGCTGCGTGCCTGTCTTCGTGGAGGTGGAGATGGGAACGTATGACGTGGACGTTTCGGAGCTTTCGAAGGCAGTCACGAACAAGACTAAGGCGATATTCCTCGCGCACACGCTCGGAAACCCCTTCGATGTCGACGCCGTGACCGGACTCGCAGAGGAGCACGGCCTCTGGCTGATAGAAGACAACTGCGACGCATTAGGATCCACGTACAAGGGAAGGATGACAGGGACGTTCGGGCACCTCGCCACACACAGTTTTTATCCCGCGCACCACATAACGACTGCGGAAGGGGGCGCAGTCGTGACTTCGGATCCGCTCCTTGACAAGATAGTCCGTTCGATCCGTGACTGGGGCCGCGACTGCTGGTGCAAGACCGGGAGAGACAACAGGTGCGGCAAGAGGTTCACAGGAAGGTTCGGAAAGCTCCCGATAGGCTACGACCATAAATACGTCTATTCCCACATGGGCTACAACCTGAAGATGACCGACCTGCAGGCAGCGATAGGCGTCGCGCAGATGGTGAAGCTCCACTCTTTCACACTAAAGAGAAAGGAGAATTTCGAATACCTCAAAAACGGGCTCGACAAATACGGAGACAAACTGCTTTTGCCCGAGGCCATGAAAGAGAGCGATCCCTCCTGGTTCGGCTTTCCTTTGAGCGCTGTTCCCGGAAAAGTAAACCGGAGCGACCTCACGTCCTTCCTGGAAGAGAACGGAGTAGCGACCCGGCCATTGTTCGCCGGGAACATGATCAAGCAGCCGTACTACACCGAGAACAACATAAAGTACCGGGTGTCCGGGAGCCTGGAAAATACCGACTACATCATGGAGAACACCTTCTGGATAGGCGTATATCCCGGCCTTGGAAAGAAGCAGCTTGACCACGCCTTGAACGTGTTCCAGAAATACTTTGCTGGCAAAAAGGGTTAACTGATCGGGTTAATGAATTATCGAGAGCATTTTCTCTATCCTATGCTTTACAGTGTGCTCCCTTAATACGCGTTTATGTCCTGCAACCGTTATCCTGTCCCTTTCTCCTGAATTATTCTTGTCGAGGTAATAATCGACAAGCTCCTTGAGCTCGCCGGCATCCCGGTAGCACACAATCTCCTTACCTATGTCGAAGAGGTTGTTAATCTCTTTAAAATAGTCGCAGACCTGGAAACTGTTGCACGCCGGTATCTCGAAGGTCCTGATGTTCACGCCTTCGATTGAATGCGGCGCGTGTATGTTGATGTTTATCCTGCTCTGGTTGAACTCCCCGCACATCTCGGGACCGGTGTACAATCTCTTGTCGACTTTCTTCCCTATAGGCGTCGAGACCTTGTCCCACCGGAAGCCTGCGACCTTTATGTCGTAGCCTGCGAAGTTGTTCAATAAGTCCTCCCTCTTATTGTCGTGGGAGCCGATGAACGAGAGGTCGTGCTTATACTTCCTTTTCCCGAGGGGGATGACCTCCTTATGGACGTGAACCGGGTCGGCGGCGCAGGGCAGATAATACGAGTGCGGATTAACGGCTGAAAGCTCCTGGAGATAGAATGGATCGAAGACGAAGAAATAATCGTACTCGCTTATGTTGCCTATCCTGTTGAATTTGTTCACGAGTCCGAAAGGCTCGTCGAGGGTCCAGTTCGCAGTCTTGATGCCTTTGCCGGACAGCTTTTTTATGTAGCCCGGCAGGATGTTCGTCCCCTTGTTCACGAGCAGGAGGTCTGGGTTGTATTTCTCGGCCCTAGAAAAGAGCCATTTATTCAGGAGCTTGTTCGTAAAAGGATGCTTGTGCATCTTATGCTTTCTGAGATCCTCCAGACGTACCTCATGACCCAGATCCTTGAACGCCTGGACGCACTGGTAGCTGTAGCTCGGAAAACGCCCGTCGTCCACCGCGAAGAATAGAACCCTCATCTTTGGCACCTTGGCTTGTTTTTATTGGCTGAAAAACTATTTCTTTAAATACTTGGGCGGACGGGATAAAAAGCCCGCAAACCGTATCCGTTGTCCGCCACAAGGGCAGGCATGCCTATAATGTCTATTAGCCCTTCTCAGAACCGTCGAGGGTACAACAATTGGGGGAAACAGGGAATACACGATTGGCTAACGCGAGACGTCATATACAAAAATCCGGAATATTTAACAAAGAACGCAAAGAAAACTAACAAAAAGCGGACAAAAAATTT
>CAIYYO010000257.1 GCA_903930485.1 Methanobacteriota archaeon | reverse complement strand
TATACAGAACAAGAAAACCGACACTCTTCTTGAGTGCTGACATATTAATATATAGCATCTAGTATTTAAAATATGCGGTTTTCTTATTCGCTGCACAATGGATAAATTATGTTCAAATATCGATTAATTATATTGAATTTATATGCTATTTCACAAATATAAGGCAATATCCATGCTTTGTGAACTCACCAATCAGATTCCTAAGTATTAAACTTTACTGAACTAAAGTTTACTTAGAAGGGTTTAATTAAACTTTAGCGGCTTAAAGTTTACTTGACAAAAATTAATGAAACTTAAGTTTACCTAAATTGGCCAAGTTCATCACCGAGTCGGACGTCGAAGAAGCAGCCTTAGAGATACTGGATGAATTAGGCTACGGTATCCTCTATGGCCCGGACATCGCTTTCGACGGTCCGAGGCCCGAAAGAAAGAGCTATCAAGACGTTGTTTTAATCGATCGTCTCAGGAAAGCCGTTGATCGCCTCAACCCTGACGTGTCCAGGGACGCGAGGGAGGAGGCTGTTAGAAAAGTTCTCCAGCTGGAAGGCCTCGATGTGCTTTCTTCTAATATGTGTTTTCACGGTTTCCTGACCGATGGCGTTTCTGTCGAGTATCGAAAGAACGATGAGTCGAGGTCTGATCTGGTTCGTTTGTTCGATGACAAAAACCCGGAGAATAACGAGTTTCTCGCCGTAAATCAGTACACGGTTATAGAAGGGAAATTTAACAGGCGGCCCGATATTGTTTTGTTTGTGAACGGGATGCCTCTGGCAGTTATTGAATTAAAGAATCCTGCCGACGAAGACGCTACTATCTGGTCTGCCTTTAACCAGCTTCAGACGTATAAGAAAGAGATCACCGGGCTCATGTCCTACAATGAGTTTCTTATAGTGAGCGACGGAACGGAGGCTCGTGTCGGAACCGTTAGTTCCGGCAAGGAATGGTTCATGCCCTGGAAAACCATCGACGGAAAGGCTATGGCCCCTAAGAACATGCCTCAAATGGAAGTTATGCTTAAAGGCATGTTCGAGAAAGAAAGGTTCCTTGACCTGGTGAAGAATTTCATAACTTTCAAAAAGGAGCGCAAAAAGACTCTTAAGGCGCTTGCGGGTTATCATCAGTATCGGGCGGTAAACGAAGCCGTGAAAAGAACGGTTACTGCAACGAAGACCGATAGGCGATGCGGGGTTGTATGGCATACCCAGGGTTCCGGCAAGAGCCTCACAATGGTTTTCTATTCCGGTAAACTGGTCCTTAATAGGGAACTGGATAACCCCACTGTCGTCGTCCTGACGGACCGGAACGACTTGGACGATTAACTATTTAACACATTTGGTTCTTGTACCGATTTGCTGAGGCAGAAACCGGTTCAGGCGTCATCGAGAGAGGACTTGAAAAAGAAATTACAGGTCGCCTCCGGAGGAATTGTTTTCACTACGATTCAGAAGTTCTTCCCTGAAGAGATGGGTGGTGCATATCCCGCTCTATCTGAAAGGAAAAATATCGTTGTCATAGCAGACGAAGCGCATAGAAGCCAATATGATTTTATTGACGGCTTTGCAAGACACATGCGAGATGCGCTTCCTAATGCGTCTTTCATCGGTTTTACCGGGACCCCTATCGAACTTGCAGACAAGAGCACGCCCGCTGTTTTCGGGAGATATATCGACATTTACGACATCGAGCAGGCGGTAGAAGATGGCGCAACCGTCCGGATTTACTACGAGGGCAGGCTTGCCAGGTTGGCGCTTAAAGAAAGCGAAAGGCCGAGGATAGATCCTGATTTCGAGGAAGTAACGGAGCAGGAAGAGACTTACAAGAAGGAAAAGCTTAAAAGCAGATGGGCGAGGCTCGAAGCCGTCGTGGGCAGCGAGAAACGGATCAAACTTTTGGCAGATGATTTTGTCCGGCATTATGAGCTGCGTCAGGCGTCCATGCAGGGAAAGGCCATGATCGTCTGCATGAGCCGCAGAATATGCGTCGAGCTATATAAGGAGATAATCAAGCTTAGACCTGAATGGCACGGGAAAGAGGATAAAGAAGGCATAATCAAGATTATTATGACCGGCTCTGCTTCAGACCCTCTAAAATGGCAGGAACACGTTAGAAACAAGTCACGGAGGCGTGCTTTAGGTGAAAGGTTCAAAGATTCTGAAGATCCCCTAAAAATCGTAATCGTCAGGGATATGTGGCTTACCGGATTCGACGTCCCTATCCTGAATACTCTTTACCTTGATAAGCCCATGAGAGGTCACTCTTTGATGCAGGCGATAGCCAGGGTTAACCGTGTGTTTAAGGACAAGCCGGGCGGATTGATTGTCGATTATCTGGGGGTAGCGGACGAATTAAGGAAGGCTTTAGGGAACTACACTCAAAGCGGCGGCAAGGGTAGGCCGGCCTTCGACCAGGAAGATGCGGTTCTTGTCATGAAGGAGAAATACGAAATAGTCTCCAATCTGTTCAGTGGCTTTGATTACAAGAAATTCCTGAAAGGAAAAAGCAGGGATCGGCTTTCCGTGATTCTCCCTGCATCGGATTATATCTTAAGGCAGAAGGACGGCAAAGAGCGCTGTTTTAAGTATGTCACGGAACTTTCAAGGGCCTTTGCATTGTCGGTTCCGCATGAAGAGGCTCTGAAAATTAGGGATGAAGTCGGCTTTTTTCAAGCCGTCCGTGCAAACCTGGCAAAGGTATCAAGTCCGTCAGGCAAAACAGAAGAAGAACTAGACAGCGCTATCAGGCAGATAGTTTCTAGGTCGGTAGCATCCGATGAAGTGATCGATATTTTCAGGGCTGCAGGTCTAAAGAAGCCCGACGTTTCCATTTTATCGGATGAATTTCTCGCGGAAGTAAAAGGCTTGGAATATAAGAATCTTGCGTTGGAAGCTTTGAAGAAATTATTGAATGACGAGATCAAGGCGCGGGCAAAGACCAATTTGGTGGAATCACGAACCTTTTCCGCAATGCTTGAAGAAACCGTAAAAAGATACCAGAACCGAAGCATTGAGGCAGCACAGGTTATAGAAGAACTTATCAAAATCGCCAAAGAGATGAGAGAAGCCAGAAAAAGAGGCGAGGAACTGAATCTTACCGACGACGAACTTGCGTTCTATGATGCGCTTGCCAATAACGAAAGCGCAAAAGATGTTTTAGGAGACGACACGCTTAAAAAGATTGCGAAAGAACTGACTGTGCTGATCAAGCAAAACACTTCAATAGACTGGACACTGAGAGAAAGCGTTAGATCCAAACTAAAAGTCTTGGTCAAAAGATTGTTGAGAAAGTACCATTACCCTCCGGACAAGCAACAAAAGGCGACCGAATTGGTATTGGAGCAGGCAGAGCTTATATCAAAAAATTGGGTTAGTATTTAATTCGTCTATATTGCCGCGTCCCCCTCAAATCGGCGTCACAAACCCGTCCATATACGCAAGTAAGCCCTTATCCTCCGTCTTAAGTATCTCGTCGCCCGTAATCGTCCTTATCTCCTTCAATTCCCTCAGGTTTTTGCCGAAGCCTTCTCGTTTCTCGATGATCTTTTGCAGGAGGTCCTCTATCTTCTGGTCTTCCCGTTTGATATCTGCGGTCCAGTTCCCATTCAATATATACGGCTTGTTTTTGCCGTATTTTTTCAGGAAGTTTTCCTGTTCCTTCGCGGCTTTGTCCACCGGCGGGCCGGTTCTGTGTTTCACGTGAGGCAGAGTGAATACTTCATATTCGAATATGATCAGCGATCTCTTCTCTTCGTCAGTCCACAGGCCGGATTTCAGCACCCTGTAGTCTTGTTCCTGGACTGAGTTCTTCAATGCCTCGTGGGTTTTTCGAAGCTGCGAGTAGAGTGTGTTTGGATTGATCTTCGGGTGTTTCAGCTCGACCGCCATTATCTTGGTCCCCCGGTCTTTCATCCTTTTCCGTAAGGCCTTGAGATCTATCGTTTTCTCCTTGTTTGGGAAGAAGTATTCCTTGCCAGGTTCCTGCAGAAATCTCCGTGAGGCGACCATGTATTCCGCCATCTTCTGCTTTGATACTGCGGCCGCCGCGTTCCTGTCCTTGTCTACCGGGTCCACGATTATCAGGTCCGCGCCTGTGAAGAAATATTTTAGCGAATTCTTATCCTTCCACAAGCCTTCGGGATCGATCGCCTCTCCGAATTTCCAGTCCGAGGCCGCCTTTAAGGCTTTTTGAAATGATCCGTAATTCAGCGTCAGCAGCTCGCATAAATAGCCGGAAAAGCCTTCGACTTTCGCCTCTGCGCCGTAGACGCCTGCGCCTTTCATGAATTGTTTAAGCAGCCGTACTTCGCCTTTCAGGCCTGCATCCTTCGCCAGCCTCTTTTTCACGTAGACTGTGTGATAAGGCGTCCTGTCGACCGCGGATTTGACTTCTTTTGTGTCGTAGCAGGGCACGATCTCGACCTTGTAGTTCTCGTATTTGCCGTTGACGTAAGGGTGTTCCGCATAGTCGATCTCGTAGGGTATCTTCATCTCGGTGAAGACTTTTTTCCCGATGTCGAGGCCCTTCTTTTCAAGTTCTTCGCGGCTGACGTCTTTGTGGAACATTATGAAGATGTCCAGGTCCTTGTCCCCGCGTATGTCGGTCCCTTTAGCGAGCGAGCCGACTAGTATGGGTTTTACGCCGTATTTCTCTGCCTTCTTCGATATCGCCTCGACTATAGCCTTCTCTTTCTTGTGTTCTTCCTCTGTCGGCGTTATCCGTTCGAGTATTTCTTTAAGCAGTTTTTCCATCGTATTTGCCGTCTATCTTTGCCGAGCACGTCGGGCATTTAGACTTTGTTATCCTGTTTTCCCGTATGGTGTAGCCGTCTCTTTTTATCAGGAGTTCGCCGCAGTTGTAGCAATAGGTGTTCTCTCCCTTGTCTCCGGTGAGGTTTCCTGTGTACACATACCTTAGGCCTGCTTCGAGGCCGATATCTCTCGCCTCCTTTATGGCCTTAGGGCTGGTTGCCGGCGTATCCATCAGCTTGTAGTCGGGATGGAAGCGGCTGATATGCCACGGCGTTTCAGGGCCTAATTCTTTTTTTATGAATGCTGCGATATCCTTCAGTTCCTGTTTCGAGTCGTTGATCCCTGGAATGAGCAGCGTTGTCACCTCGATCCAGACGCCCTGTTTCTTCATCTTCTTCATCGAGTCCAGGATCGGCTGCAGGCGTGCGCCGCACAGATCCTTGTATGTCTCGTCGCTGAAGCTCTTCAGGTCGACGTTTGCGGCGTCAAGGAGCGGGTAATAAGCATCGAGCATTTCCGGAGTCATATACCCGTTTGTCACGTACAGGTTGGACAAGCCCTGCTTGCGAGCGATCTCCGAAACGTCGTAAGCATATTCGAAGAATATCGTAGGTTCTGTATACGTGTATGCGATGCTCTCGCAGCCGCTCTTCTTGGCAAGATCGACAATGGTCCCCGGTTCCATTTCCGTGCCTGCGATCCCCCGACCTTCTTTCGGCGCCTGGCTTATGTCCGAGTTCTGGCAGTTCTTGCACCTGAAGTTGCAGCCCACGGTCGCTATAGAGTATGCGGTGCTTCCCGGTTTGTAGTTGTAAAACGGCTTCTTCTCTATAGGGTCCACATGCGCTGCTATCACTTTTCCATAGACGAGGGAATAGAGTGTGCCTTTGACGTTCTGGCGTACGCCGCAAACCCCTCTGCTGCCGTCCCGGATGTTCGAGCACCTGTGCGAGCAGAGAAAGCAGCTCATAAGGCCGTCGTTCTTGCTGTAAAGCCTCGCCTCTTTCATATCCTGGAGCATCACTCATTAATTATCTTCCAGACTAAATAAGTTATCATGCAGTACCTGAAGATCCCGAAGGAGAGGATCCCCGTCCTGATAGGCGAGAAGGGGTCGGTGAAGAGGCAGATAGAGAAAAACACCTGCACGAAGATAGGGATACAGGACACCTCGGTATCTGTGGAGAGCACTAACGGGAATTCCATGACCGAGCTTGTGGCGAGCAACATCGTTCTCGCGATAGGCAGGGGCTTTAACCCCGACATAGCGGTCGCGCTCATGAACGAAGATTATACCCTCGAAGTATTGCACTTGAGCGATTACGCCAACACGCCTAAATCATTCGAAAGGATAAAGAGCAGGGTGATCGGCGTCGGCGGGAAGGCGCGCAAGAACATCGAAGACATATCCCGTGCATCCATATCCGTTTACGGCAAGACCATCGCCATCCTCGGGCCGTTCGACGACGTCGCCACGGCTAAGCAGGCGGTCGTTATGCTTATCGAAGGAGCCCGTCATGCGACCGTCTACCGGTATCTTGAAAGGACCAAGGCCGCGGAGAAAGAAGCCCCCTGGAGCGGCAAATACCCTTCGAATCTTAAACCCTGAATTCGAGGCTTATAGCCCTTATAAACCTGCTTGCACACATTTAAATCCGTAGTCTTAATCTTATAATCGAGTTGATAACAAAATGGATGTCGAAGTAAAAGAGCGGTCTGCCGACGATTTATTCAAGGAATTCAAGGAAGTCTCCATAACCGAATTCTTCAGGAAGAACAAGGCGCATCTCGGTTATTCAGGGAAATTGCGTTCCCTCACGACCGTTATACACGAGCTTGTGACGAACTCGCTGGACGCCTGTGAGGAAGCCGGGATACTCCCTGAAATAGAGGTGGAGATCAGGCAGATAGGCGAGGAGCATTATCGTTTCTTCGAGAGGGACAACGGGCCGGGCATACCGGTCGGGCACATCTCAAACGTCTTCGCAAAGATGCTTGCCGGAACGAAATTCCACAGGAACGTGCAGCTCCGCGGACAGCAGGGCATAGGCGTATCAGGCGTTACGATGTTCTGCCAGATGACCACCGGGAAGCCTATGAGGATCAAGACTTCGACAGGCGACGGCAAGGTGCACAACGTCAAATTGATGATCGACATAACCAAGAACAATGCGGACGTCATAGAGCAGAGCGAATACAGCGAGTACTGGCGCGGGACTGAGGTGGAAGGCGAAGTCAAGAGCGTCAAATTCAACCTATCCGACCAGGGGCCGTTCGAGTACCTGAGGAGGACTGCGCTCGCGAACCCGCACGCGAAGATCACGTTCATCGACCCCGAAGGACGGAAGACCGGATTCGAGCGCTCAGTCGACGTCATCCCCAAGCCGCCTGAATCGCAGAAGCCTCATCCTAAAGGAATAGAGGTCGACGACCTGGTGAACATGTCTAAGGCCACCAAGGCCAGCAAGATCAGTTCTTTTCTGGTGGGCGAGTTCTCAAGGATGAGCAGCGCCAAGGTTAAAGAGATACAGGAAGTGATCGGAAAGGAGAAGAAAGAAGTCAAGGGACTGATGGTTGACGTATACAAGGTCGATATGAACTGGAATCCAAGGAAACTGACTTGGGCCCAGTGTGAAGAAATAGTAAAGGCCATAGAGAAGATCAAATTCCTCGCTCCCGCTTCGGAAGGATTGCAGCCGATTGACGAGGAGCACATCAAGAAGGCGGTCCTCAACATCCTTGACCCTGAGTTTCAGGTGGTCCTGACCAGGCCGCCGAAGGTCTATTCCGGAGGCATACCTTTCCAGGTAGAGGTCGCGCTAGCGTATGGAGGACATGCTGGCAGGCCTAACGAGACTGGCATAAGAGCCGAGGTGATGAGGTTCGCCAACCGTTCGCCGCTGCTGTTCGACACGGGAGGGTGCGCGCTTACAGAGGCCGTTAAAGAAGTCGACTGGAAACGCTACGGCGTAAAAGACTTCGAGAATTCGCCTATAACTGTATTCATAAACCTGATATCCACGCACATCCCGTACACCTCGGCAGGGAAGCAGACGGTCGCCTACGAAGCCGAAGTCGTCAAAGAGATAAAGTTCGCATTGATGGACGTGGGACGAAAGTTCCAGATATTCTATTCAAGGCAGAGGCGCGAAGGCGAAAAAGAGGCGAGGAGGCAGATGCTGTTGAAATACGGCACAGAACTGGCGGAAGGCCTTTCGAAGCTGTCAAACAATTCCCCAGACCCTAAGAAGATATACAAGGAGCTGATAGCCCTCGTAGAAGAAAAGATAAAGCTCGCGAACGAATTGGAGATGCTGGAGGACGGCGACGAAGAGGGCGGAGAAGTCCCTGTGGAAGAAGCCGAAGCAGTAGGTGAAGAAAAGGAGGAGGCATAAGATGGACAGACGCAAAGAAGTCATAGCAAGGCTGGCCAACATGGGCGACGAGCTATTGGAAGAGATAAAGAAGAACGAAGTCCCGAAGATGAAGGTCCCTCAAAGAGGCCTCAATAACGTCGTGTTCAACCAGAAAGAGAACATCCTCGAACTCGGCGACAAGAAATCCACAAGGAACTTCATGAACGTCGCGCACACGAAGAAATTCATGCAAAGCGTGCTGATCGCTGCGAAATGCAAGGAACTGGTGGACAGGGACAAGACGGCCAGCATCAGGGAGTTGTATTACCAGCTAAAACACACCATAGCCGACACCAAGGAAAACACCTTCGAGGGGCAGGACGAGTCTGATCCGCTTATCGTCGACCTGGAAACAATGCTCGGGGTCCTTCGTGAAGAGCTCCATCTGAAAGCAGACGACAAGGGGACCATCATCGGCAAGATAACCATCGAAGACTCCGGCGACTCCATCGACTGTTCGAAACTCGGAAGAAGCGGCCTTGCCATCCCGTCGATAGTAGAACATTACAAGTTCAAGGACGTAAAAGCCGACTACGTGCTCGTCATAGAGACGGCCGCGATGTTCGACAGGCTTGTAGAAGAGAAATACCACGTCGACAACAACTGCATAATGATGGCTACCAAAGGACAGGCCGCAAGGGGAATACGGCGCCTTGTGCACAGGATAAACACAGAGCTTAAGCTGCCGGTCATCGTGTTCACGGACGGCGACCCGTGGGGATACTATATCTACTCGGTGCTGAAGGCCGGATCAATGGCCCTCGCCCACGAATCCAGAAGGCTCGGGACGCCGGGCGTACAGTTCGTCGGCATGACCATGACCGACATAGAAGAATACGGCCTCGACAAGGTCACAGAAAAACTGAAAGACGTCGACAAGAAAAGGATATCCGAACTCCAGGTCTACCCGTGGTTCCAGAAAAAGGAATGGAAAGAAGAGCTGCAGATGATGAGCGATCTCGGAGTGAGATTGGAACAGCAGGCCCTTGCATCGAAATCCCTGGAATTCGTGGCCGAGGAATACCTGCCGGAAAAGATCAAGAAGAAAAAGATGCTGCCGTAAACAAGCCGTCCTCAACAAAAATGGACTACCTAAAGGATCTTATCGCCGGAAACCAGGACCAGGAACACATACACCAGAAATTCGTGAAATACAGCAAAGGCGCATTCTCAGGGCCTGCGATCACCGTGAAAAAGACAGGCACCTCATACAAGATCAACGGGACACACGAGTACGCGGATGCCTTGGCGGGCCTGATTTTTAGAAACTCTCAGGACAAAATAAAGGTCTCAGGCAATATTTTCTCCAAAAGCGAGATTAAGACCGAGCTTGCATCGAAGAGCAAGAAAAGGATGGGCGTTTACAACACTGAAATAAAAGGAGAAGCCGATGCTGCAACCCTGTTGAACCTATATGAGCGGGCCAGGGACACGGCGTTCTACCTCGACATAGAATCCGGCAAGGCGAAACTGAAGACGAAAAAGAAGCCGCCAAGGCCCGGATCGGGCGGAGACGACGAATTCTGCACTGCCTCGATCGATGCCTCCCTGGGCGACGCCTTGGCTAAAGATATATGCTTCGACTGCCAAAACAAGGACTACAAGGAGCTGTCGATAACTCACCTTTTCCAGATAAACGAGATAGTTATTCCCGAAGAATACAAGAGCGACGCGGCTAAGGCGCGGTTGTATGCGAAAAGGAAGGGGACCGTCAAAAGAAAGGTAGAGATCGACGGGGTCGCGACCGAGACAGAAAAACCGCTTCTCGTCTAGTAAATCCTACTTGGGCCTTGCCCCTTCATACCAGCTTTTGTTGAACCCGATGCTTGTGCAGTATTTCTCTGTCTGGCATCCTATGGAATTACAATCCTTGCACGGAGGGCAGACTGCGCATACGGTCGGGCATTCATAGTACGAATAGCTCCTGCAGTCCGGCAGGTTTTTGGTTGACAACGCCGCCCATAGGACTGTTATCAGCAGAAGGGCGCCGGCCGTCAATAGGAATATCGTAGTCTTCTTTTTCATGTTTTTCATTCAGGCGTCCAATATATCTACATATGCGATTCTTTTAATTAAACGAACGATGGCAGCCGATATAACGTCAAGGGTTTTCTGGCAGGGCCTGCGGTCCTACATATTTCACGTTTCCGCCGATTCCCTCGAAGACACCCGAATCCGTAAAGTAAGAGCACTCCTCAATTATCCTGGCCTGTGCGTTTCCATAGAAGAGCTGTCCGGAAAAGATGCTTCGCATGCTATGGAAGAAGATTACAAGGATATGCAGGCGGATGTCCACAGCTTGCGCGTAGGACAGAGGAGGCTGCATAACCCTCATAAGCGATACGCTGAAGAAGTCTCGGAGCTCGGCTCTTCGATAGAACGGTCAGGCAAAAAGATATTCCGTGTCAAGGTCCTGGTTGACGCTGATTTGATCGATCGTCCCACCGTGGATGACATTATCCATAAGACCAAGGAACTACTTTAGCAGCAGTACAGCTTGTCCGGGAATTTTCCCTTCTCTATTTTTCCGAAGGGGTTGCCGTATTTCCTTATATTGTCTATCATCGCCTTGTTGGCTTCGGTCTCTTTGCCTTCTTCCACCATGCGTTCCCGCATCTTCCTGATTTCCTTCGAGAGCTCGATTCCGGCGGGACATTCGGTGTCGCAGGATTTGCACAGGGAACATGTGTAATAAATGTCAGTCAGGACTTCCTTCTTTATTAGGATCGCCCTCCCTCGGGCTCCGATCGTTTCCCGTAATGTCGCATTGTATATCGGGCAGTTCGCCTTGCATAGGCCGCATGACCTGCATTTATCGAGTTTCATAGTCTATTATTTTCCCCCTGTTGAGTATGTTTTCCGGGTCGTATTTCTTTTTCAGTCCCGCGATCTTGTTCTTCATGTCGGAGGATGCGTATTTCCTTTTAGTCAGGCCTATGCCGTGCTCGCCTGATACGTCTCCGCCGAGGGATTGGACCATTTCATGGAATCCTTCGAGGTCCTGATCGGTCTTAAGCCTGGCGTGTATCACTCCTATCCCGATGTGCCCGAAGCTGGGTATCTGCTTCCCGGAAAGGTATTCCAGGAACTCCGGTATCTTTTCGTGAGGTATCCTCGGGTCTTCGATCACAATGTATCCTTTGCTTGACAGGGTCTGTCCTATTATGTTCCGGTTATGCATACGCTTCTCTATTTCCGCCGGGTCTTTTATGTCCCCCTCGTCGCTTTCGTATTCTATGAACAGTTTGTAGGCGTCCTCGTCGCCTGAAAGCTTACAGGTGAGTTTGTCCATGTATTCAACTGCGATAACGTTGTCGTTTTTGACAGCTTCCCGGGTTCTCTCGGCAAGTTCCTGGGCTGTTCCTAATTTGTATACTGACGCAGTGTATCTCTTTAATGGTTTGGCGAGCCTGAGGCGCGCCCTGGTTATTATGCCTGCAGTGCCCTCTGTCCCGCAGAAATCGTCCAACTGTTTACCTGAGACACTGATGATATCCCCATTTCCGGTAACGACCGTTAGCTCACTCACCCATTCCCGCATCTTCCCGTATTTTATCGCCCTGACGCCTGCGGCATTGCACGAGATCATCCCGCCAATCGTGCAAACCGAGTGGCTGCTCGGAATCACTGGCAGGAAGAGGTCTTTTTTTGCGAGCTCCCTGTTCAAGTCGTCGAGGACTATGCCGGGCTCGACTATTGCATAATCCGATCCGATTTCGATGATCTTGTTCATTCTCGTGAGGTCTAGGACTATCGAATTATCCGGGACCGCCGCGCCTGCGAGGTCGGTGCCTCCGCCGCGGGGCACGATGTCTGTCCTGCTTTCAAGCGCGTTTTTCACTATGCTCTGGACTTCTGCGGCGTTGGCAGGCCATACAACGGTCAGGGTCTTTCCCTCCAGGCCGGAGGCGTCCTGGGCGTAAACAAGCCTATCCTCTTCGTCTTTCGACGCCGCTATGTCGGCTATTGAAGGCATTTCACGAGCACCTCCGACAGTTCGTATACTTCCATGCCCCTACAGTTCTCTTTAAGCTGATGATAGCATAGCGGGCAGGTTGTCACGATCTTTTTCACGCCCGTCTCTTCGGCTTGTTTGATCCGCATCTCTGCGACTTTGTTCGATATTTCGGGCTGGTTTGTTTTCAGGCCTCCCCCGCCCCCGCAGCAGAATGCCTCCTCGCGGCAGTTCCGCATCTCTTTTACGGTGAATCCAAGGGCTTTCAGTATCTCTCTCGGCTCTTCATAGATGCCGCAATGCCTGCCAAGATGGCACGGGTCGTGGTAAGTTATATCCTCTGAGAAGCACTTCTTGACCTTCAATTTCCCGCTCTTTATCGCGTTCCATATTACGACGGTCGCGTGCTCTGCCCTGATATTCCATTCCTTGGAGTTTTCGGGATAATCTTTCGCGAACACCTTAAAGCATGCAGGGCAGTTGGTTATTATCCTGGTCACGCCGTGCTCCTTGAAGATCTGCAGGTTCTTGGCTATAAGGTTCCTGAAGTCCGACGTGTAACCCGCGCTGTAAACAGGCGAGCCGCAACACTGCTCTAGCTCCTTTACCTGGATAAAGTCTATGCCTGCTTTTCTGAATATCTCCTGATAATTCTTCTCGATGTCCAAGGATACGTATTTTGTCAGGCAGCCGGGATAGTACAAGGTATTTCCGCCTCCTGCGGATGTTATCTTTTCAGCAAGCTTAGAAAGTATTCCCATTGTGTTTTCAGATCCAGTTAAGCAGCATAGCGATCCCGAACAGTACTAAGAAGGCCCCCATTGCGAGCCTTGCCCAGCCCTTGCTCAGGACCCTGACTTTTTCGACCTTCTCGGTCGGGACTCCGAGGTATACGAAGCCCATTATGATAAATAAGGGCAGGACGAATATAACGTTATACAAGAGCAGGTACGGTATTGCTTGGTTCCTCGTCATCTCGTTAGATATCATGGCAAGTATTCCCAGATATGGCCCGCCGGTGCATGGCAGCTCCACCATCGCGACCAGGACTCCGAGGACCAATGCGGCCGGTACCGAAGCCTTGTGTATGTATCTCTCGATTCTGGGCTTCTGCGATTCAGGGATCGCCAGCTTTATCCCCTTGCCTTCCCAGAAGAATTCTTTAACGTTTATGAGCCCGATGAATATCGATATAACAGCGACGACGTCGCGCACGGCGACCGCAAGATTTGTCGTCTGTATGACTGTGAGAAGCCCGAGGCCGGATATAAAATAGACTATGTAAACCATGACGATGTAAGTCGTTCCAACCTTCAGTATCCGGCTCCGCGCTCCAAGAGCGATCAGGTAGGAGAGTAGGAAGATCAGCACCGCGAATGCGCACGGGTTGATGCTGTCCAGTGCTGCTGCGGCGACGAGTATCGGGAGCGTGAGCTTTATCGGTTCTATCGGGTTGACGTCGTGCACGTTCCCTTCGACTTTGCTGTAATTCAGAGGACAGATCGGCTTGTTCTTTTCAAAGTACTGTATCGAGCTTTCCAGGTTGTCTTTTATCGGCCCTTCTCCAATAAAAGCGCGGTCGCCGATGAAGACTGCTGGGACGTATTTCGCATTGATCTCATACCTCATGAAGAAGTTGTTCAACAGGTCAGTGTTCTGCTGGTCGCGCGAGACCTGGAAGTATTTGACGTTGACGTCCGGGTATTTCGCGGCAAGGTCTTTCAGCATCGGTTCGACATTAGCGCAATGAGGGCACGTATCGCTGTAGAAGAAGTAGATGCATATGCCGCTGTCGCTCGAATTGCTGGTCTGGTTCATGCCGAACGAGGCGTTAGTTCCTGCAGCGCATGCGACGTCTATCGAGCAGCCCTGGGTGTAATCGTCAGCCGAGACCGGAAGACTTACGCCGGTCAGAAAGATCGTTAACAGTAGCGCGTAGGGGACTAGCAGATTGCGTTTCATGGAGATCAAAGGTTTATTCTAACTATATGGTATCCAATAAATAATTAATGGAGTGTGTAACCCCTCACTAACCCCCTGCGTCATCGATCAAGAATCATGTCATCTCTCCGCCAAGGTGACCCTGTGAGGGGTGATATTTATTCAGGATTATGTAGTTAAAATTCGGCTGACTTCCTCAAAGTGGGATTGCGCCTGTCAGCCGGCGTGACGGCTGAGGCTGCCGACCCTGTGCGAGCAAATATCTCATGGATTAAGGGTTAAAAGGTGTTTTGACTCCTTTTTAATTTTCGTAATCTTAATAGAGTTGTAATGAAAAGGTTTTTTATAGTCTTATTGGCCTTTGTTTTGGCAGGGAGCGCGGCGGTTTATTCGGATGCGACCCCGCCTAAGAGCCATATGTCCTGGAACATCACCGGCCTCGTAAACGGGGTCGAGAGCAACGTATCCTGCGTCGGCGAGCCTTTCACGATAAGAGTCATTAACAAGAACATCAAGAGGCCTCTGGATCACGTCCTGATAATGGTTTACTACCTCAACGACTACGTCAACGACAAGGTTGGAAGCCTGATGACCACTTATACTGGAGACATCCAGTTCTTCCCTAATGCGTCAGGCACTTACGAGCTTAAGATGAGCCGGCAGGATTATTTTACCGAAGCGACTTATGTAAAGGCAGTTGCTTGTTCTACTCCTGAAACAACGACTCTGCCCGCGACTACGACTACGGAGGAGCCGACGACCACGGAGCCGCCTACTACGACATCTTCCACAACTACGTCGTCCACGACTACGACCACGATAGAGGCGACCTGCAGCGACGGGGTTCAGAACCAGGGAGAGGAAGGCATCGACTGCGGCGGGCCGTGCAAGTCTTGTCCCTCAGCTGGAAATTTCTATCCCATCGTCATGGGCGTCTCGATAGTTATCCTGGTTTTGGCGATCGTCCTGTTCGCGATGAGGCGTAACAAAAAGGCTAAGCCAGAGCTTGTGTCAAAGGACGATCATCCGAAGCATCGGAAAAAGCATAAAGAGAAATAAGGTTTTTTCAAAGATGGCTTACAAGATCAAAGGCATCAAGGCGAGGGAGGTCCTTGATTCCCGGGGTAATCCGACGGTCGAGGCAGAGGTCGCGACAGGGTCCGGGGTTTCGAGGGCGATGGTGCCTTCGGGCGCGAGCACTGGCATCCATGAGGCGCTTGAGCTCCGGGACGGAGGGAAACGGTTTTCCGGGAAGGGCGTTTCCAAGGCCGTCGGCAATGTTAACAAGGTCATTGCGAAAAAGCTGGCCGGCGAGGACTGCCGGGAACAGAAGAGGCTTGACAGCGTCATGCTCGGCCTCGACGGCACTGAGAACAAGTCAAACCTTGGGGCGAATGCGATCCTTTCCGTCAGCATGGCGGTTTCAAGAGCTGGCGCTTTGGAGATGAAAGTGCCTCTGTATGAATATGTCGGCAGACTGTCCGGGAACAAGAAGTTCGTATTGCCCGTTCCTTCCATGAATGTCATAAACGGCGGAGTACATGCTGGCAACAAACTCGACATACAGGAGTACATGATTCTCCCCACGGGCGCAAAGACGTTCCGCGAGGCGTTGGAGATCGGCGCAGAGGTTTACCAGACCCTGAAGTCCGTCGTCAAGGAGAAATACGGCAAGGACGCGATCAACGTAGGAGATGAAGGCGGCTTCGCTCCTCCTTTGTCCCGGCCCGAGGAGCCGCTCGAACTAATCTGGGAGGCGGTCGAGAAAGCAGGCCATGAGAAAACGGTTCGTCTGGGAATGGATGCTGCGGCATCGGAGTTCTACGGCCAGGACAAGAACGGCAGGAAGGCGAAGAAAGAAGGCAATTACATGCTCGAAGGCGTTGAATTGACCCCTGATAAATTGGCCGACCGCTACGCTTCGATGATAAAAGATTATCCCATAATCTCGCTTGAAGACATATTCTCACAGGACGATTGGGATTCTTGGAAAAATTTCACTTCCGAGCACGGGAAAAAGGTCCAGGTTGTTGGAGACGACTTACTTGTGACGAATGTGGCCCGGATAGAGAAAGCCGCCTCCATGGGCGCATGCAACACGCTGCTCCTCAAGATAAACCAGATAGGCTCCATAACCGAAAGCATTGATGCTGCAAAAAAGGCCCTCGGGAACGGCTGGAATGTGATGGTGTCCCATCGGTCGGGTGAGACCGAAGATCCCTACATAGCGGATCTCGTCGTCGGCCTCGGAACCGGGCAGCTCAAGTCAGGTGCGCCGTGCAGGTCCGAGAGGACGTGCAAGTATAATCAGCTCCTGAGGATCGAGGAAGAGCTCGGCGGCAGGGCCAAATACGCGAAGATCGTCTGACTATCATTTGATAAACTGCAGGTCTATCGCGGCCTGCGATACGCCGTTTATTATGAACTGGACGGCGAGCGACAGGAGCATCAAACCCATTATCCTTACGATCACTTTCGTGCCTGTTTTTCCAAGAGCCTTGAAGATCCTGTCTGACTTGGAGAGTATCCAGTAAGAGACAAGGAATGCGAGGACCATGCTCGTTATCAGCAGGAGTTTTTTGACCGTGTCTTGCGCGGCGTCGAACAGGACTATCCCCGTCGTCAGGGCTCCGGGGCCTGTGAGGAGCGGTATCGCCAGCGGCGTCACGGTCAGGTCGTGTTTTCTTTCCTCGATGTCTTCGGAGGTTTCGGTCATGCTTTTCCTGCCGAATAGCATTTCTATGGAGATTATCATGAGCAGTATGCCGCCGGCTATCATGAACGAATACATCTTTATGCTCAGCAGGGAGAAAATCCAGTTTCCTGTTAGAGTAACGCCGAGTAATGTCAGAAGGGCTATGCTGACTGCTCTCCTGATTATCTGCTTGCGGTCCGATTCTCCGAATCTCTCGAGGAGCGTGACGAAGAGGGGCACGTTGCCTACGGCGTCTATTATGACGAACAATGCAACGAACGATTGTATGAAGAATGTGAGGTTGTCCATGTCTATCCGGTAACTATTTTGTCTGCGGCGGTATTTATAGTTACTCCTTAAGGTACTCCTTGAGAATCTTCAGGGCGCAGTATTTCCCGCACATCGTACACTCTTTTTTGTTGCACAAATCAGCGTGGGTTTTCCTCGCATCCTTGTCCAGGGCGAGAGCGAACATCTTATCCCAGTCAAGCTCTTTCCGGGCCCTCGAGAGCTCGTCGTCCCTGGATGTGTCTCTAAGCCTTACGATGTCGGCCGCATGGGCCGCGATCCTCGAAGCCATCACTCCGTCCCTGACGTCTTGCTTTCCAGGGAGTCCGAGGTGTTCCGACGGCGTGACATAGCATAAGAAGTCTGCCCCGTACATCGCCGCCACGGCCCCGCCGATGGCGCCGGTTATGTGGTCGTATCCGAGGCCGATATCCGTTACAAGGGGCCCCAGTACGTAGAATGGTGCGTTGTCGCACAGTTTTTTCTCGAGCACCATGTTCGACTCTATCTGGTCCAGGGGAACGTGGCCCGGGCCTTCTATTATAACTGGGACCTTCGCCTCCCGTGCCTTTTGGGTGAGCCTTCCAAGATTAACCAATTCCTGCATCTGCGCAACGTCGCTGGCATCGTGTATGCAGGCGGGCCGCAGGGCGTCTCCAAGGCTTATCGCGACGTCGTATTCTTTAACTATCTCGAGAATCTCTCCGTAATGCGTATACAAGGGGTTCTCCGCGCCGTTCTTCACCATCCATGCCGCGAGAAAGCTCCCGCCCCTGCTGGTTATCGGGATAAGCCGGCTGCCGAGGTTCTCGACGATTTCGCGGGTTATGCCGCAATGGAGAGTCAGAAAATCCGCACCGTCCATGCAGTGTTTCTCTATGACCTTCAGGATGGACTCGGCAGACATGTCCAGCTTTTTCTCGACGAAGGCCTGGTATATCGGTACTGTGCCCAGCGGTACGGAAGTTTCCTTGATGATCCTCTTCCTGATATCGTCCAGGTCTCCGCCGATGGAGAGGTCCATCAATGTGTCTGCGCCGCTTTCCACCGCTATTTTCGCCTTTTCGAGCTCGAGGCCAAGGTCCGAGACTTCAGGCGAGGTTCCTATGTTAGCGTTGACCTTGACATGGGTCCCGGAGCCGATGGCCAGGGGCTTTATATCGCGTTCCGAGTTTCTGACGATGACGACCGACCCGTCTTTTACATTCCTTTCAAGCCTGTTCCTTGGAATGTTTTCTCTGCGCGCTATCTCGTCAAGCATTTTTTCTGCATAATCAAAAAAGAGTTTACTCTTCGACAGAACCAATACCCTGCTCCTCCTTCATCATCCTCCTGTATTTGCCGTATTTGTCTTCGGGAGAGAATTTCGCAGGCCTGACTTTGCGGGTCACAGAGTTGCATTTAGGGCAGGCATCCTTAAGCGTGTACAAGTTGCAACAGGGGCATTTATGGATTCTCATTGTTTCTTTATCTCCTCTATCTTTCTGTGGAATTCTCCGATGCTGCTGTTCTTGTGCATGTATTCGATGCCCTCGTCCGAAGCGGCTTTGAGCATCCTTTCAGCAGCCTTGTAGTCCGGTGCCTGGATCCTTATCCTGTACAGCGGAGGGGAGATGTAGGCGACCTCGATCTTCGAGTGCTCTTCGACTTTCTGGTTCTCTATCTTCTTGAGCGCGTCCTTTATTATGTTGACGCCATTGGGCTCATAACTCCTGAATTCCACAAAGCCGGTGATGAACACGAACGGGGGCTTGATGCTCTTCTGCACCAGTTCGATGAAGGTCTTCTTCCATTTCGGTTCCAGTTCCAGGTCGTCCGCCGCTTTCTCATCGATGGCTATGGCTTCAAGGCCTTCATAATAACTGGAATATTTCTTGAGGATGCTTCCGCCGACGATCATTTTCACTTCTTCGGGCGCGGCCTGGAGCTCTTTGGCAAGGATCTCGAACAGCTTCTCGGAACGCTGCTTTTGTTTGACCTGCTGCAGCTTCTCCTTTCTTTTGGCGTCGGTCACCCTTCTGAGAGAAAGGTCTATGTGTCCTCTTTCCCTGTTGACGCCGAGGACTACGAGTACGACCTTCTGTCCCTCCCGCACGTAGTCGCGGATGTTCCTGACCCATTTAGGCGATATCTCCGACAATGGGAGCATGCCCTGTTTGTTCCCGTACTCGTCAAGGGTTATGAATGCGCCCTGCTTGAAGATGTTCTTCACAGTTCCGATGATGTATTCCCCCACAATCGGGTATCCGTCTTTTTCTGGCATTTTTTAACTTGCAGTCGACCGTTTTTTATGAAAGCAAAGCAATATGTTAAGTGCTTTAATACTTAACCCCTGAAACAAATAAATGGGGAAGCAAGACCCTAAAATGATGAGACAGCACATATTCACGGCGCTAGTGGAACACCAGCCCGGAGTCCTCCAGAGAGTGGCTTCCATGTTCACGAGGCGCAGGTTCAATATCGAGAGCATAACAGTCGGGCCCACGGACAACGCAGGCATAGCCAGAATGACCATTCTAACGTCCGGCGACGACAAGACCCTTGAACAGATAGAGAAGCAGATGAACAAGCTCGTAAACGTGATAAAAGTCACGGATTTGTCCAAGGACGAATCGATCTGCCGGGAGCTCTGCCTGGTAAAATTGCACTGCTGCGACGAGAAGGCCAAGAGCCAGGTGATGCAGTACGCGGACGTGTTCAGGGGCAGGGTAGTGGACGTAAGTCCCGACTCGATGACCGTCGAGATAACCGGAGACCCGGATAAAGTGGACGCATTTATAGACCTGACGAAGGGGTTCGGGGTCAAAGAGATAGCCCGTACAGGCGTAACGGCCATGCAGAGAGGCTAAGCGCCAGAGCAACACAATAAAATGGCATCATCATACAGGATCTTCAAGATATTCGGGATATCCATCGAGCTCCACATAACTTTCCTCTTCTTCCTGGTATTATTGCTGCTATTCGACGTAACAACTTTGTACCTGTGGCTGATGGTGTTCTTCATCGTCCTGATACACGAACTAGTCCATTCGCTCGTAGCCATGAGATTCAAGATAAAGGTTCCGAGCATCCTTTTGACCCCCATCGGCGGCTTGTCCAATATCGACGTACCCGAAGACCCGAAAAAGGAGTTCCTGATATCATTCGCAGGGCCCTTCTCCAACCTCGTGATGGCGGGTGCCGCAGTCGCCTTCATGAGCCTCTCGAGCCTTATTCTGACCGATTACAACACGTTCTTCAACTTGTTCGAGACCGGGAAGGCAAACTTCCTCGACCCGGGATACATCCTCAGCGGATTCGTATGGGTCAACCTGACCCTTGGGCTGTTCAATCTCCTGCCCGGGTTCCCCATGGACGGCGGCCGGGTCTTCAGGGCCCTGATGGCGTTCCGGATGGACTACATAAAAGCCACGCAGATTGCGGTCCAGGTCGGAAAGGTCATTGCAGTGATCGTTTTCCTGGTAGGCCTCGGCGCGATGGGATTAATCACCGGCTCATATGCGATCAACCCGATAACCATGCTCATAGGCGTCTTCCTTTATTTCTCCGGAGGCCAGGAATTGCAGGTGCTGAAGATACGCCACGCCCTTGAAGGGATGACGCCCAAAGACATCGCGATACATGAGATGAGGTATGTTAACGAGTCCATGAGCCTTGCCGAATTCTTTAGCACCGTTGCATCCCTGGAACAGAGTCATTATCCAGTGACCGATGCCACAGGCAAGGTCATTGGGGTTCTTTATATCGAGGATTTGAGGGATGTCCGCAGGGAAAATACGTCAACGATCCTTGTCGGTTCGGTCACCCGGAGGAGGATAGACGTCGTAGACGCCGGGACGAGCATATCGGACAAGCTGCCCATCCTGTTGTCCAAGGATTTCGTGCTCGTGGTGGAGGCCGGGAACGTTTTAGGCTATGTTACTCCCGGGCATCTCTTGGACGTTGCCCGTTTTTCGCGGATACGGAGGGGTACCTGATTGGTCTGATTTTTTATAGAATCGAGTCTTATATCTTTAAGCATAAATTTTTTTCTGAGGTGAATAAAAAAATGGTTGACGTAAATCAAATGGCGATTGGATTAGGGATAGGCGTGTTGCAGCTCATAGTGGGCCTGGTGCTTGCTATAGCGTCGATATACATCGGTCTGTCCATGTTCGGGAAATTCACGAAAGGGATTAACGAGGAAGAGGAGCTTAAGAAAGGAAACGTAGCGGTAGGCATACTTATGGCCGCCATAATACTTTCCATAGCGAACGTCGTACAGGCAGGCGTAATAGGATTGACCTCGGCATTGACCACCGGTTTTTCGATGAACGCAATAATCGGCGGAGTAGTGCAGCTTATCGTAGCAATAGTCCTTGCAGTGGTCGCGATATACATTGCGATAAACGTCCTTGACAAGATAACCAAGAACATAGACGAGATGGAGGAGCTGAAGAAGGGCAACGTCGCAGTAGCCGTACTGATGGCCGGCGTCCTGATAGCTGTCTCTTTCGTGGTCCAGGCAGGCGTTTCAGGGATCGCAAGAGCCATAGGGGTATCCATCTAGATACGGTCTATACCCTTTTTTCTTTTTTTATATATTCTTCTTTTTTCTCTACTTTTTAATTCCCTGACGCTATAATTTAACGGACAAAATGGACGTCGAAGGATACAAGATGCCCGAGGGGCTGTATTACCAGAAAGGATTCATGTGGGCAAAGCTTTCAGGGAATGTCGCAAGGGTCGGAATGATAGACTACGCCCAGAAGCTGGCCGGAGACATAAGCTACGTCGAACTCCCTTACGAAGGCGACGAAGTGGTACAGAACGCTGAAGTGGGCACGGTCGAGACCGGCAAATGGGTGGGCAAGCTATTCGCACCCTTTTCCGGGAAGATCAAGGCCGTGAACGAGAAGCTCAACGACGACCCGACGATCATGAACAAGGACCCATACGGAGAAGGCTGGGCGTTCGACATAGACGTAAAAGATCCATCCGAAGTGAAGAACCTGATGGACCTGAATGCCGCGTCAGTTTGGCTTAAGGAAGAAATAAAGAAGCGATAAGGGATCTAGGTCCCCTCGTCCCAGCTCGATATATACTCCTTCTGCCTCTGGCTTAATTCGTCGATCTTTAAGCCCATGGTGGCGAGCTTAAGCCTCGCTATACGTTCGTCGACTTCTTTCGGTATCTTGTATACGCCTGGCGCAAGCTTGTTCTCGTTCAGGTATTTCACGGCTAGAGCCTGGTTGGCGAAGCTCATGTCCATGACCTCGCTCGGGTGCCCCTCGGCTGCGGCAAGATTTACAAGACGCCCCTCGGCAAGCAGATAGACGCTTTTGCCGTTCTTGAGCGCGTATTTCTCCACGTTCTCCCTGATCTTCTTCTTGCCTTTGGATACGCCTTCAAGCTCGCTGATGTTTATCTCGACGTTGAAGTGCCCGGAATTCGCGATAACCGCGCCGTTCTTCATCTTCTCTACGTGCTTTCCGCGGATGATGTCTATATCGCCTGTGACGGTGACGAATATGTCGCCGATCTCTGCCGCGGAATCCATCGGCATGACGCGAAAGCCGTCCATCACGGCTTCAAGAGCCCTGACCGGGTTGACTTCTGCGATTATCACGTTCGCACCCATCCCTCTTGCGTCCGATGCGACGCCTCTGCCGCAGTGCCCGTATCCCGCGACCACGAAATTCTTCCCGGCGAATAGAACACTCGTTGCGCGCAGTATGCCGTCCAGCGTAGACTGGCCCGTGCCGTACCTGTTGTCGAACAAGTGCTTCGTGTCCGCGTCGTTGACGGCCATTACCGGATACTTCAGTGCTTTGTCCTTTTCCATGGCGTTGAGCCTGATTATCCCGGTCGTCGTCTCCTCACACCCGCCCTTTATGTCTTTTATCAGCTCGGGCTTCTCCTTGTGTATCATGAATATAAGGTCTGCGCCGTCGTCTACCGTTATCTGCGGCTTGTGCTCCAGGACCTTCTTTATATTAGCGTAATATTCTTCCCTAGTCTCGGCCCTCCATGCGTAAACGTCGACCCCCTCTTTTGCGAGCGCAGCAGCTACGTCGTCCTGCGTGCTCAAAGGATTGCATCCCGTTATGGCGACCTTGGCCCCGCCGGCCCGAAGCGTCCGCACCAAAGCGGCGGTCTCCTTGGTCACGTGCAAAGCGAACCCGACCCGCACTCCTTTCAAGGGCACCTCCTTCGCGAATTCCTCCCGGATGCTCATAAGCACCGGCATATGATCCTCAGCCCATTCGATCTTCAAGGCCCCTTCATCGGCCAACTTTATATCCTTTACGTCGTAAGTCATTTTTCGCACCAAAGTAATTCGATTCAAAGACCTAATTTATTGTTCTTCAAATAAGATAAATAATATTTCAGCCCCCTGTGGGGATCAAAAAATGAAAGTAAAAACAGCCCAAGGAATCCGCGATTACCGGACGGTCTGGATGGAAGAGAGCGTAGTCGCCATGATCGATCAGACAAAGCTGCCGCACAGTTTCGAGATATGCCGGTCGCCGGGGTACAGGGAAACGACGGCGGCAATAAGAGACATGGTCATCCGGGGAGCGCCGGCCATCGGCGCGGCCGCAGGATATGCGATTGCGCAGGCGGCGAAGGAATACGCGAAACAGGACCTAAAGGGCTTCAGTAAGCACATGGCCGAAGCAGAAAAGACCGTCAAGTCCGCAAGGCCTACGGCATACGACCTCTTCGATGCCGTCGATTGCGTGATGAAACGCGTCGAAGGAATCGGGTCGGTCGACGAGGCCCGGAGGATCGCGGCCGAGGCAAGCAGTTCGTATGCGGACAGGAGCATGGAAAATTGTCGGCTGATCGGAGTAAACGGGGAAAAACTCCTCAAGAATGGATGCAGGGTGCTGACTCATTGTAATGCCGGAGCGCTCGCATGCGTAGACTATGGTACGGCTCTTGCGCCGATACGCTTCGCGCATTACGGAAAGAAAGAGGTCAGCGTTTACGTGGACGAAACGAGGCCGCGACTTCAGGGATCTAAACTTACTGCATGGGAGCTCCTGCAGGAAGGCATAAATTTTTCGATCATCGTCGACAACGCCGCAGGGTATTTCATGCGAAAGCGGGAGGTTGACCTTGTGATTGTAGGCGCGGACAGGATTACGAGGAACGGCGACGTCTTGAACAAGGTAGGGACTTACGAGAAAGCCGTCGTCGCCAAAGAGAACGGGATTCCGTTCTACGTTGCGGTCCCGGAAACCACGCTTGACCGCGAAGTGGTGAAGGGCGACGACGTTTTTATAGAGGAGCGGTCCGGCGACGAAGTGCTATGCATCGACGGCGTACGCGTTGCTCCTTCAGGAAGCGCGACGAGGAATCCTTCATTCGACGTAACACCAAAGGAGTATGTAAGCGGATATATAACAGAAAAAGGAATAAAGAAAAAATTTTGAGAGTTAAAAAAGAAAAAGAAATAAGTGGTTAAGAACTTACTTCTTCTTTTTCTTTACGGTTTTTTTTTGCTGTTTTCTTTTTTGCTGCCATTTTTTTAAAAATTTTCTTTTAATAAAAATTTTTTTATCAATAAGAATATGTGTCGTCTTAGTATATAAACTCTTCGCTTTTACCGTCGGGTTTTTTGCGGAGATATTTTCACCGCAAAAGACGAATCCGGAAAGCAAAAGACCGAGCCTGGGAAAAACAAAGCCTCAGCATGCGTTTTTATGAGGCCGCTAAAAATATCATCTCTTTTTTCTGCCGGAGATTTTTTTTTCGGCCCTGTACTTGGAAAATTTGTACGAGCTGAGCTTCTCCAGATTTTCCCGCATCTCTTCCAATTCTTCTATCGCGCCGTCGAGCTTCTCGAGCCTGTCCGAGAACTCGCATTCAAACATCAGCGCTTCCTTTATCATCTTGTCAGCCATCTTAGCTTATTAATTTAGGTAGAATATAAATATAAATTCAGAAAGCACCCCGAAAATGCCCGCAAAGAAGATATTGGTCCACGACACGACTCTGAGGGACGGAGAACAGACGCCCGGCGTCTCGCTTTTGCCCGATGAAAAGTTGAGGATAGCGAAGGCGCTCGACGAAATCGGGGTAGGCGTGATAGAAGCGGGCGCGGCCATCACAAGCGAAGGCGAGCAGGAGAGCATAAAGAAAATAGCCAAGGAGGGGCTGCGGGCCGAGATATCCAGTTTTGCCAGGATCGTCAAAGGGGACATAGACGTCGCATTGAAGTGCGATGTTGATTCCGTTTTCCTCGTCTCTCCGACGTCGGACCTGCACATAAAATACAAGCTCGGCATAGACCGGGAAGAGTTGATGAAGAGAACTCTTGAAGCCATCGACTACTCAAAAGCCCACGGCCTCATAGTCGACCTGTGCACCGAAGACGGTTCCAGGACCGATGTCGATTTTTTGAAGAAAGTGCTTTCTGCCGCGACCGATCACAAGATAGACCGTTTCACGGTCGCGGACACGGTCGGCATCATGGTGCCCGAGAAGATCTTCGAGATATTCACCAAGCTCGGGAAATCGAAGGTGCCTTTAGGGATACACTGTCATGACGACCTGGGTCTTGCCACCGCGAACACGCTTAGCGCCGTCCGAGCAGGGGCATCGGTGGTAGACGTCGCAGTCAACGGCCTCGGGGAACGGGCAGGTAATGCGTCTCTTGAAGAAGTCGTCATGGCATTGAGGCTCGGTTACGGTTTAGAGACCGGTATCAAGACGGAAAAGATCGCATCTATTTCAGACCTCGTCGAGAGATTAACCGGCGTGCCCGTGCCTCCGAACAAGGCCATAGTCGGCGAGAATGCGTTCACTCACGAGGCAGGGATACACGTCGACGGCATACTGAAAAAAGCAGAGACTTATGAAGCCATCAAGCCGGAATCAGTCGGCGCCAGAAGGACTTTCGTCCTAGGCAAGCACGTCGGCATGAAGGCGGTAAAGAAGATGCTCGACGACGAGAAGATACCCGTCACAGATGACCAGCTAAGGGAAGTGTTCAATCAGGTCAAATATATGGGCGACAAAGGGAAGCGTGTGACGAACGTCGATCTCGAAGCCATTTCCGATTCGGTTCTCGGGATATCCCGTGAGAAGGCGATCAAAGTAATGGAGCTCGTCGCGGTAGCGGGTAACACGATAACTCCGACGGCATCGGTTAAGATAATGATCGATGGGCGCGTAGTCGTCGAGTCTTCGGTCGGCACGGGTCCGGTGGATGCGGCCTTGAACGCGATAAAGCACGCTACAAGGGACGTTCCCTTCGAGCTCGTAGAGTATCACGTCGACTCGATAAGCGGCGGAGCCGACGCCGTCGTCAAAGTCATGGTGAAGCTGAAAAGCAAGGACCGGATAATCACGTCACAGGGTGCGGGCACGGACATCGTGCTTGCCAGCGTTGATGCACTCGTGAACGGCCTAAATTCTTTGATGACTCGCAGGTGACGGCCTCATTTTCATGTCTGTAAAGGAAAATATCTGGAAAGCGGCTCCCAGGATTACAAATACCTTCTCGACTCCCAAATGTCCGGCAGCGGAGTGCTCGCGTCTCTTATCCGCGAAAACCTCCTGCAGCGATCAATACCTGGCGAGGCGTTCGCGGTGAGGAACGCGGACTACGTGATAAAAAGGATGGACCGGATAACGTTGTCGTCGGACTCTGTCATCATCGGGAAAGTCGGCCGAGCGGTCGATGCCGGGAGGGCGATTCTGAAAAGGGGGGAAGTATTTTAATCGGCATAATCCTTAAATTATTACATACCGGATATACGTGCACCTAAGATGGAATACTCTGAAAGGATCAAGAGGATCCCGCCGTATCTCTTCGCCGAGATAGACCGGGCGATGGAGAAGAAGAAGGCGCAGGGAGTCGACGTCATAAGCCTCGGCATAGGGGACCCGGACATCCCGACACCCGGTAACGTCGTGGAGAGACTCTGCAAGGCGGCGCACGATCCCAGGAACCACAGGTATCCGTCGTATGCCGGGATGAAGTCTTTCAGGGAGGCTGCGGCCGGATGGTATAAGAGACGTTTTAACGTGTCGCTCGATCCCGAGAACGAGGTGCTGACCCTCATCGGTTCGAAGGAGGGGATAGCGCACATCCCGCTAGCTTTCGTGGATCCCGGAGACGTGGTCCTTTTCACTGATCCGGGCTATCCGGTTTACAGGGTCGGAACCATCCTTGCGGGCGGCGTCCCAGTAGAGGTCCCGCTCCTTGAAGAGAACGGTTTCCTTCCGGACTATTCGGCCATCAGGAAAGAGGACGCGAAGAAGGCAAAGCTGCTTTACATAAACTATCCCAACAACCCGACTGCAGCGGTCGCGGACAAGGATTTCTTCAGGGAGACCGTCGAATACGCCAAAGAGAATGACATCGTGATATGCCATGACGCCCCTTATTCCGAGATGTCTTTTGAGGGATACAAGGCGCCGAGTTTTCTCGAGGCACATGGGGCCAAAGACGTCGGAGTAGAATTTCATTCATTGTCCAAGACCTATAATATGACTGGATGGCGGATCGGTTTCGTAGCCGGCAACCCGGAAGTCCTGGCCGGCCTCGGCAAGGTCAAGGAAAACGTCGACTCAGGGGCTTTCCAGGCCGTTCAGGAAGCCGGGACGGAGGCTTTGAGCGGGCCGCAGGATTGCATCCAAAAGAACATGCGCATATTCCAGGAGCGCAGGGACCTCATGGTCGACGGACTAAACGACTTGGGCTACGACGTGAAAAAGCCGAAGGCCACGTTCTATCTCTGGTTCAGGATACCGAAGAAATACAAGTCGTCGCTGAAGTTCTCCTCGGACCTGCTCGACAAGACAGGGGTTGTGATGACTCCGGGAGTAGGGTTCGGGAAATACGGAGAAGGATATGTAAGATGCGCCTTGACCCAGTCAAAGGAGCGGCTCATGGAAGTTCTGGCGAGAATGAAGAAAATCGATTAAGGTTAAGGAAAAAAAGATGTTGATCACGATAGGCGGCTCGGTAGGCTCGGGAAAGACGACGCTTGCAGACTCTATCTCGAAGAAATTCGGGATGGAACGCGTCTCTGCCGGAACCGTTATGCGGACCATGGCGGCCGAGAGGAAAGTCTCGCTTCTCGAATTCTCCAAATATGCGGAATCCCATTCCGGGGTGGACAAGGAGATAGACGCCCGACAGAAGGAGATGGCCGTTCGATGCGCAAAGAAATCCGGCTGCGTGGTGGACGGAAGGCTTTCGGCGTACATGCTCCCTTCGGACCTTCGGATATGGCTCGGCGCCCCCCTGGACGTTCGCGCACGCAGGGTAGCTAAGAGAGAGAGAGTAAGCGAAAAAATCGCCCGCAGGGACATCCTCGTCCGCGAGAAGAGCGAGAAGAAGCGCTATAAAGAAGTCTACGGGATAGACCTGGACGACCGGGATATCTACGACATCGTGCTCAATACGGAAAAATTCGGCGTCGAAGACCTGGTGAGCATAGTTTCCGAAGCGGTGAAGGTATTTAACCTTGTTTGAGATATTATTTAACGTGAGTCTGGTACAAAACATGGCGGCTTCAAGTAAAGGGCAGTCATCCCTCGAATTTCTGATGACCTATGGCTGGGCTATCATCGTAATAGCGGTAGCCGTGCTCGTACTGGGGCAATGGGGCGTCTTCAACCCGGCGATGAACATCCGATCCACATTCCTCGGATTCTGGGGAGTAGTACCGCTCGATTTCAGCTATAACTCTAAGGGAGACCTTACAGTGTCTTTCCAGAACAACATAATGGAAGGGGACATAAACGTAACTTACCTAAATGTGAGTGCCGGAGGAAAAACCTATTCTGTAAACCTGACAGCAAGTAGCATCCCCATTGCTTCCGGTTCGCTCCAATCATGGAGCGTTCCGGGTACCACGTCACTCCTTCCCGGGGGACAGACGGGTGGAAGCTACACAATGTTGATGACAGTACAATACATAGACAGCCGCGTAGGCCCTGGAACGGTTTTCCAAAGCTCAGGCACGATTCAAGGAAACATAGAAGCATAAAAGCTTTTTTTCTAAGTCAGAGTATCCAGTATCACTCCGCCGATGCTAATCGGCTGAAGCCTGTTCGTGAGCTTGATCGCCTCCTCGAGCTTGTCACTGCTTTCGGAATACAGTGTGAAAAGAGGTCCTCCGACCTTCACGCATGCTCCAACGGTGACGTGCAGGTAAACGCCGGCCGATGCGTCCTTGGGAGCGCCGGCGGCCCTCGCCACCATCGAGATAGCCTTGTTGTCGATATACCTGACATTGCCCTTGCCCCCTGCTTTTACTGTGTACGTCTTCTTGCCCAGCTTTATGTCGCTGGGCTTCACCGAAGGGTTTCCGCCCTGAGCCTCGATGATCTCCCTCATCTTCTTTTTCGCCTTGCCGGAGACAAGTATCTTCTCGGCAGCGTCGCGGCCTCTGCCCTTCTTGGCTTTGCCGGATAATTCTAGAAGTATCCCGGCAAGGTCGAGCGATTTGTTCGTGAGATCGTTCGGTCCCTTGTTGTCCAGCGCCAGGAGACAATCCCTGGCCTCGAGAGCCGGCCCTATGCCCGAGCCTATCGGCGAAGAGCCGTCTGTTATCAGACATTCGACGCGCATGCCGAGCCTCCTCCCGAGCTCGATGAACTTTTTCGCCATGCTTCCTGCGGCCTCGCTGTCCGCGACTTTGGCGCCTTTGCCCACAGGTATGTCGACGAGCACGTAATAAGAGCCCACTGATTTCTTCTTCGACATGACGCTCGCAAGCACCTGCCCTTCGGGATCAAGGGAAAGAGGATACTCCGCCCTGATGATCTTGTCGTCGGCGGGCGCGAGATTAAGCGCCCCGCCCCAGATGATGCACGCACGGACCTCGTTCACGATGTCCTTCAATTCGTCTATCGAGAACTCGACATCTGCGAGTATCTCCATAGTGTCGGCCGTGCCTGCGGGAGAAGTGATAGCCCTTGAGCTCGTCTTCGGAATGGTAAGCCCCGCGGCCGCGATTATCGGAACTATGAGGAGCGTCGTCCGGTTGCCCGCGACCCCTCCGATGCAGTGCTTGTCCACGATGTCTTTTCCGAAATCTATCTGCTGCCCGGTCTCCACCATAGAATTCGTGAGAGCGACTATCTCGTCCATGTTGTAGCCGTTGATGTAGCCCGCGGTCACGAAGGCGGAAAGCTCGATATCGCTTAACCTGTTGTTGACGATGTCCTGGATTATGGACTTGATCTCATGGCCGTGCAGGACTTCGCCCCGTATCTTCTTCTTCAGGTAATCGACTGACTGAGGCCTCTGACTAGGCTTCACATCGACCCTGTTACCTTCACGCACGCCCAAGAGCTGCAGAACCTCCTGAGAGACTCCGACCGATCCCTCCTTCACTATCGACTTCGTGATATCGATCAATGCGATAGTCTTGTTCCCGTTGAAGGATATCTCTATCCTGTCGGAAACGTATACTCCGAGCGCCTTCGCGTCCTCAAAATTCAGTATGACGATGGGCCTGCCAGCTTCGATGGCGTAGGATTGCGCGCGTAATTTCATTTTTCAGAAGGTTTTTTTCCGCTATTACCTATTATGTCCGATGAGATTTATATACGCGGCTGACTAAATGATTAATGAATAGACCAATGCCGGAATCAGCCAAAAGGTGTACGATAAATGGCCTCAAAAAAAATAAAAAAATCCAAGCCCTCCAAGAGCCGGAATGCGAATAAGAAGCCTGTAAAAAAGCCGATACTCACAGACAGCGAGCTGAAAAAGATACAGAAAGAACTCCGAGAGAGCAGGAACAAATCCATCCTCATCGAGAACGACATACGGCGGATGAGGGACAGGCTGACTGCATCCGGCCTCGCGGCCGCGGGCTCGAGACCGACCGACATATTATCTAAAAACTTCGTCTTCAAATGCGGAAAATGCGTCGAGGAATTCAAGCACAAGGCAAAGATAGACTCCATAGAGCACAAAGTCATATGCCCCAAGT
>CAIYYO010000256.1 GCA_903930485.1 Methanobacteriota archaeon | reverse complement strand
TGGATAAATCGTGATTTATCGATTAAAATAGAATAACCCCATATAAACTAACACCCAGACATGGCGATACTAAGAAACAGCGAGCTAAGGGAGATGAATAACGAGGAGCTTGACGACAAGCTCGTCCAGCTGCAGAACGACCTCATGAAGATACGCGGCGTTCTGGCATCGGGAGGCATACCCGAGAACGTGGGACGCATGAGAGAGACCCGGAAAACCATCGCGCGCATATTAACCGTAAAAAAAATAAAGGAGAGCGAGAAACCTAAACCCAAAGAAAAAGCAAAAAAGAAATGAATTGCCCCAGGTGTGGTCTTCCCAAGGAGTTGTGCGTCTGCGACGAGATGACGAGGGAAGGTCAAAGGATCAGAGTGCGCAGTGACAAACGAAGATATGGCAAGATAGTGACGCTAGTCGACGGGTTCAAGGACGTTGATGTGGACAAGGTGGCGAAGGAATTGAAGAGACGGCTCGCATGCGGCGGCACCATGAAAAATGACGTAGTAGAGCTGCAGGGCGACCACAAGAGCCGGGTCAGGGGAGTCCTGGCCGACATGGGCTTCTCCACCGACATGATAGACGTGCTTTAGGAAAAAGCTCAAGGGAATGATAACGCCCCACAACGTGCTAAGACATGAATTGATAGGCTTGAATATCAAGATAGTAGATGCGACGCACCCAGGCTATAAGATTTCGGGCGACGTCGTTGATGAGACGCGGGAGACCTTGTCTATACGGCAGGGCAAAGACGTGAAGATCCTACCAAAGGATTGCATAACCCTTGAATTAAATCTCCCTGACGGCTCAGTCGTGAGGATCGACGGGAAACTGTTGGTCTCGCGGTCCGAAGACCGGATCAAAAAGAAACACAGGATAAAGTTCATATAAAAAAATGGCTAAAGGCGAAAAAGTCGAGAAGAAAGCAGCGAAAGAAAAAGTGGTAACATGCACGGACAAGAACTGCCCGTTCCACGCAGGCCTGCCCACGAGGGGCATCGTACTCGAAGGAGTCGTAGCATCGGACAAGATGGACAAGACCGCGATAGTCCAGAGAAGCTACTACGTTAAACTAAAGAAATACGACAGGTACCGGCCCAAGAAGTCCCGTATACCTGCTCACAATCCGCCCTGCATAGGGGCAAAAACAGGCGACACCGTGAGGATAATGGAGTGCAGGAAATTATCCAAGACCGTCAATTTCGTGATAATGGAGAAACTACAGGCTGTGGGAACGGCCCGATAGTAATTTTATTTGATATTCATAAGAGAGTAGACACAAAATGGCTAAACCGCTAGGCGCGATGAAGAACCTGCCGCTGGGCAAGGCAACGACCGCAAAGATCACAAAAGGCCTGACCACGGGAGGAAAATTGATATGCGCCGACAACACCGGGGCAAAAGAGCTCGAGATAATCGCGGTCAGAGGCTACAAAGGCATAAGGAACAGGATGCCTAAAGCAGGCATAGGAGACCTCGTTATAATAACCGTGAAGAAAGGCAAGCCGGAAATACGCCACCAGGTCCTACCAGCCGTAATAGTGCGGCAGAGGATGCCTTACACAAGATACGACGGCTCAAAGATAAAATTTGAAGACAACGCCGCAGTGATCGTTACCGAAGAAGGCCTGCCCAAAGGGACTGAGATAAAAGGCGCCGTCGCAAGAGAGGCCGCAGATAAATGGAACAAGATAGGAAGCCTGTCCGGGATAGTGATTTAATGATAGTTTTGTTAGAATGAAAGTCCAACCCCAGTCATCCAAGCCAGGAAAGCAGAGGAAATGGAAAGCTACTGCGCCGCTAGGCAAGAGACAGAAGATGGTGGGAGCCATCCTGAGTAAAGAGCTGCGCGTCAAATACAAGAGGAGGAACCTGCCCCTGCGTAAAGGAGACAAGGTCAAGGTCATGAGGGGCGACTTTAAGGGAGCGACGGGAGAAGTCATGAAGGTCAGCCTCAAAGACATGAAAGTCCTGGTAGACGGCATCACGATCAAGAAAGCGTCTGGTACGGACGTCGAAAGGCCTCTGGACCCGTCGAACCTGATGTTGATGGACCTCAACATCGAAGACAAGGAGAGACGCGATATTTTAGAGAGAAAGACCAAATAAGATACTTGTTCAAATCAAAATGCATACAAAAAGGATAGCAGTCGGATACGGGAAAGAGAACAAATGGCTTTCCACGCCCAACCCCGGCAAACACAAGCGCAACGAAAGCATACCTCTAATACTCGTAGTCAGGGACATACTCGGCTACGCAGACACAGGACGAGAGGCTAAAAAGATCATACACGAAGGAATGGTATCCGTCGACAAGAAGACGCAGAGGGACCACAAATACAGCGTGGGACTCATGGACGTCATAGAGATACCGAAGCTGAAAAAGCACTTCAGAGTCGTACCAAGCAAGAAAGGACCCGTCCTGAAAGAGATAGACGCAGACGAATCAAAGATAAAGCTCTGCAGGATAATGGACAAGCACAAGGTCAAAGAAGGCAAGATACAGTACGTCATGCACGACGGCGGATCAATGCTTTCCGACAAGGACGAATATAAGACGACAGACACTCTGGTAATAACCCTGCCGGAAAGGAAGGTCCAGGAAGGCATCAAATTCGAGAAAGGCAACATAGCCCTCGTCGTCAAGGGACGGCACAGCGGCCGCTCAGGCAAGATAAAAGACATACTGCCCGGGACAGCGACGAGGAAATCCATAACCGCCCTCGAAGACATACAGACGCTCACGAATTACTCGTTCGTCATAGGCAATGAAAAGCCGCTGATAAAGATCTGAATGGACTAGAAAATGAACTACGACAACCCCATGCAGAAACCCAGGATAGAAAAAGTCACTGTCAACATAGGCGTAGGCCAGAGCGGGGAAAAGCTCGGAAAAGCCGAGATCCTCCTCCAGAAACTGACAAGCAGGAAGCCCGTCAGGACCGTGTCAAAGCACAAGATACCGACCTGGAACATAAAGAAAGGAGACCCCATCGGGTGCAAAGTGACATTACGTGGCGTTGCCGCTGAAGACTTCCTTAAGCGCGGGTTCACGGCAAAAGACAACCAGCTCAAGAAGGACAGCTTCGATGCATACGGAAACTTCTCGTTCGGGGTACACGAATACATCGACATACCCGGCATAAAATATGACCCGGACCTGGGCATCATGGGCATGGACATAACCGTCACGATGGAAAGGCCAGGCTACGGAGTCAAAAGAAGAAGGCTGCGGCCTGGAAAGATACCGGTCAAAGACGTCATAAAGCCCGAGGAAACCATAGACGTCATCAAGCAAAAATTCAACATAGAAGTAACAGAGGAAGAATAAAAGATGGTACAGAAGAATTATACGACCAAGAACAAGAAGATGGATGCGTCGAACCTGAAATGCTCCATCTGCAGGACCAACAGAGGCATGATACACAAATACAACCTGAACATATGCAGGCGCTGCTTCCGCGAAGTCGCGTACAGGATAGGATTCAGGAAATACAGCTAAAAATCACCAACTCAAAGAGAATGGAAGAAATTAAACTATTCGGCAAATGGGACTACAACGTCGAAGTCAAAGAAGCAGGGATAAAGCAATACATATCCCTCAACCCGGTATACGTTCCGATCACCTCCGGAAGGCTCATAGGCAAACAGTTCGGCAAAAGCAAGATGAACATCGTCGAAAGGCTGACGAACAAGCTGATGAGATCCGGCCAGGGAACAAAGAAGGTCGCAGGACGATACATCCGAGGCGGCGGAGCGACAGGCAAGAAACAGAACGCCATAAAGATAGTCAAATCAGCATTCGAGATAATAGAGGCAAGGACCAAGATGAACCCGATACAGGTCCTCGTCAACGCCATAGAAAAGACAGGCCCTGCAGAAGAGACCACAGTCATCATCTACGGAGGGATCAAATACCACCAGGCAGTCGACGTCTCAGCACAGAGGAGAGTAGACTTCGGGCTGAAATACATCACCCTCGGGGCATTCGCAACAGCCTTCAACTCCCCAAAATCCATAGAGGACTGCCTTGCGGACGAGATAATGTGGGCCTCGACGTCCGACTCGAAGAGCTATGCGATCCAGAGGAAAGAGGAGACTGAACGAATCGCTAGATCAGCTAGGTAATTAATATTATCTATTTTTTTCTATATTCCGTCAAAGGGACTAGCGAAGCGTATGTTGCCGGAAATTGTCTGGCATGTCCTGCGGACACCTTGCGGGTGCGAGCTGACCGCGACAGCTCAGAGGAAGGAAGAGACGGAAAGGATTGCAAGGTTGAGTTCTATTTTTTGATTTCTGCAACGAAATTAACTTTTTACTTTTCCGTTACTCTGATATGGCATTTATCAACTCTCTACTAAGAGTTATATGGATATAGCAGAAGTGGCGAAAAAATTAGGGCGAAGAGGAAGCGGCAATTATGCTAAAAAAACGAAACCCGTTAAGGTAAGGAAGGTCAGGGAATCCAGCGAGGAATCATACAAATTGATAGATGCCTTTTCAGGCGCGGGTGGCTTGACCTTGGGGTTCTCGGATAGTTTCGGGCATCCGTTTGAACCGGTTTGGGCGAACGATATCGATAAGTATGCGGTGCAGACCTATAATGAGAACTTTGGAAAACATTGCGTTTGCGGCGACGTTTTGACCCTCCTGAAAAATTGCGAGATACCAAAAGCTGATATAGTGATTGGTGGTCCCCCCTGTCAGGGCTTCAGTCTTTTAAACAGAAACCGCGAAGGAGATCCCCGCAAGCAGTTATGGCGCCCCTTTATGGAAATAGTCGAAAAATCGGGGGCTCAAGTATTTGTTATGGAGAATGTTCCTCAGCTTCTGGGGTCTGAAGAGCACGATGAGATCATGGATGTTGCAAAAGAAGCAGGGTTTAAAGTGAGATACGCAAAGCTGTGTGGGGCCGATTATGGTGTTCCTCAAACTCG
>CAIYYO010000255.1 GCA_903930485.1 Methanobacteriota archaeon | reverse complement strand
TGGAGAACATCGTTGCAGGCCCGGATATCAAGATAACCGAAGTGAAGGTCGATAAGCCGGTATTCGGGGAAAAATGGATTAGAATCGGGATAACCTATAAAGGGATCTACAAGGGAGTGGAATTCACCGAGGCTCTCGAAAAAGACATAAGGAAGACCAAGATCTCGTGCCCGGTATGTAGCAGGATCACTAGCAGCTATTACGAGGCCGTGGTCCAGTTCCGGATTCCTGTGAATGCCAGGAAGGTGCTTGACGGGGAGTTTGTGACCAGGACTGAAAAAGTTCCCGGCGGCTTCGACGCCTACGTCACGTCAGCAGGCTATGCCAGGAAGCTAGGCAAGGATTTCTCAAAGAAGGGCTACATAGTCAAAAAGTCGGCCAAGCTCGTCGGCAAGAAGAACGGCGAAGACCTTTACCGGACCTTCATATCGATCAAATCCCCGGGCCCGCAGGTGGGCGATTACATCAGATACAAGGATAAGATCCTCAGGATACTGGAATTAGGGAAGAATATCAGGACTAAGGACATGGATCAGGGCACGACGCTGATGGTGCCGCCGCTCCATTTAAAAGACGCCCAAATACTTGCCAGGCAGGAAGACGTCAGGAAAGCCATGGTTTCGGCAATTGCCCCGGATCACATCCAGCTGATGGATGATGAGGATTACAAGACTTTTGAAGTATCTGGCAGATTTCCGGAGATCAAGGAAAAAAGTGCCTTAGAGTATGTGAGAATAGCTGGCAGAGTCTATATTCTATGAACTGAGATTTTAGATCGAATTCCAAGAAAAAAGGATTATAAACCCTTAGATTAAATCATTTAATATGCTCAATCAATGGCAGTATATTATTTCATTCACAGCTTTGCTTTTATTGTTCTGTGGATGCGTGCAGCAAACTACGCCCACGACTACGACCACGTTGGAAGAGAATGCTCCCACGACGTCGGAGATAGTAGAGGAACCTACAACCGCTTCTACGGAAGAAACAACCGCAGTCCCTGAGGCAAAAGGATTACCCGACGGAGCCTCCTGCACCATGAACCCCGACTGCTCTTCACAGTATTGTACAGGAAACGTGTGCTGCAGCCCGGGACAGTGCGGAAAAGACGGGGTTTGCTACGACGACAGGGCACAGGTGGGGGGACTGCCAGTGCACCGGTTGGGAGATAAAGTGTCCGGAGAACAGTGAGACTACGAGCACTAAAGAAACAACCTCTGAAGAGACGACCACACCTTACGAAACGACATCGACCATGCAGGAAATCACCTCAACAAGCACGACGCCTACAGAGGAAGTTCCGACCACGGAAGTAGGCGGCAAGAGGATAGTCACGAGTTCTGCGGGGATCTCTTTCTACGAGACGTTAACAAATTTTAGGGACGCAGATGAGTTCAAAGACGTGAACGGCAAACTGGCGTACAGAGCAACAGACGAGGGGTCTCATCTGGTATACGACGGCGTCGAATACGGGAAGGAAAACGATTTTTCAGGAGGCCCCGTCGGGATCGATGGAAAACTCGCATACGATACAGGGACGGTGGAAAAATATTTCGTCGTCTACGACGGGAAGGAATACGGCAAAGAGTATGACACATCCGGGCCTGCTTTCGACTTTAATGGGAAGCTTGCCTATGTCGCACAGGAAAACAAGAAATATTTCATAGTGGCGGACGGAAAAACGGTCAGCGACGAATATGATTGGATCGATGATCCTGTTCTCATGATAGGGAGTAAACTCGCTTACACCGCCTGGAACAGGACCACCAATACCGGATTCCTCGTTTACAACGGAGTCAAGGTCGGGAAGGAGTATGATGGAGTCAATGAACTCACCTCAATCGGAGGAAAGCCAGCCTTTTTCGCCGGAAGAGACAAAAAGAACTTTCTCGTCATCGACGGAGTAGAGGAACCTCTCGATTACTTGGGGGTAACTGAACTGATCGACGTCAACGGCAAGCCAGCATACGTTGCATGGACCGAAGCACCCAGTAGCCCTGACACCGGCATTGCGTTCGTCGTCTATGACGGGAAAGAAGGCAAGGAGTATCGCGATATATTGGGATTAACCAACATCAACGGCAAAATAGCCTATGCTGCAACCTTGAGAGACGGGAAGAACACTCAAGTCATCGTCTACGACGGCGTGGAGTATGGCTCTCAATATGACGAGGTAAAATTTCCGACAAAGGTCGGGGACAAGCTCGTCTATGTCGCAAATAAGAAAGGAGTCGGCGACATAGTCGTCTATGACGGCAAGGAGCTCACAGGCTCGGATTATTCTTCCGGATCGATATTCAGATTGCTTGCCAGCGTCAACGGCAAATTGGTCTACGGGATGCAGACTGATAAGGGGCTAAGCATAATGGAAGAAGTATAAATTCAGCCGATTTCTTTCAGCACCTTCTCCACCCGCTCAACTGCGGTCCCTATGTAATTCTTGAGCAGCAGGGCCGCATCGATCTCTTTTTCCTTCAGGTATCTCCTTATCTCTTCCCTGAAAAGCTTATTAACCCCTTGGGTTAATGCTTTAACATGTACAAAAGGCTAGCATATGTTGCCATTGCCTTATCGGCCTTACTGCTTCTATACTGCGGATGCGTACAGCAGAACAATACAACAAGCACCACAGCCCTTGAAGAAACGACTTTGACCACGCCGCAGGCTACAGAACCCACCACCGAATTGTCGGAAGAAACTGTCCCAGTCCCTGAGGCGAAAGGATTACCCGACGGAGCCTCCTGCACCATGAACCCCGACTGCTCTTCACAGTATTGTACAGGAAACGTGTGCTGCAGGCCGGGCCAGTGCGGAAAAGACGGCGTGTGCTACGACGACAGGGCACATGTGGGGGACTGCCAGTGCACCGGTTGGGAGATAAAGTGCCCAGGGAACGAAGAGACGACAAGCACTGCGGAAACGACCCCCGAAGAGCCTAGCACATCTTACGAAACGACGACGTCCATGCAGGAAACATCCACCAGCACGACAGCCCCTGATGAGTCTCCGGTCGTGACTGACATCAGCGGGAGAAGGATCATTACGACCCCTGAGGGAATATCATTTTATGAGACTGTATTAACTTATTGGAATATTGACGAAATAACCCAAGTCAACGGGAAACTTGTGTATTCAGGCAATATTGGCGATCATAGCTATATTGTCTATGATGGTGTTGAAGTTCCCGGCGTAGATAAATATGTTATAGACATAGAGGACATAGGAGGGAAACTAGCGTATTTAGCTCATAAATCCGGGCCGGAGGAAGAATATTCCATCGTGTATGACGGCAAGGAGATAAACCCGGGGTATGATGAAATCGGCATGATAGTTGATGTAGGGGGCAAGCTGGCTTATACAGCGTACGTTTACAAGCCGCCTAAAATCATTATCGTGTACGACGGAAAAGAAGTCGGCACCGAATATGGGGATAGATATCATCCTGCAGACTTTAACGGCAGACTGGCTTATGTAGCGGTGAAGGATGGAAAAGCCTTTATAGTATATGAGGGCAAAAAAATCACCCCAGAATACGATGGTATAACATCGATTACAGAAATCAACGGAAAGCTGGCATATGTAGCAAAACAAGGAGACAAATACTTCGTAGTATACGATGGAACAGAAAGCAGTAGATACGGAGAAATCATGGGGTTAAAGGACTGGAACGGAAAGATTGCCTATCTGGCGGGCAACGACTTTTCACATCTGACTTTAGTATTCGATGGAAAAGAGTACCCAGTCGATGGATTGTATTACACGATAGTGAACGGAAAGCCGGCATACCCCTCAGGGGGTTTTATCGCCTACGATGGAAAAGAGATACACTGCCCTTATAAAGAATGCGACATGGACGTGCTATACGGCTTTAACGGAAAGCTTATCTGCGGCATGGAAATAAATCACACAGCAAAGACAGTTCTTTTAGAAGAAGTCTAGAAGAGAGTTCAACATAATAGAGGAGGCATAAAGAATGTACAAAAATCCACACATCGTAGACGTATTCACGGCCTTTTTATTGTTATCCTGCGGCTGCGTGCATCAAATACAGCAGCCAGCGGCAACGACCGTAGCAACCCTCGAAGAAGTCACGACTACATCATCAGAACCGGTCGAAGAGCATACCACGCCGGCCGAGGAAACCGTTCCGTCGACACCGAATACCAGAGGATACGATCTGCCTACGACGATGAATGAAATGCCTTCCTCAAGCTCTACGACTACCTCCCAGTACGTCCCTGCTACTATAGACGGCATCGGAAAGAGGATCGTTACAAGCCCGGAAGGCGTCTCATTTTACGAGACCGAAGTACCCTATGACTGGCTTTTGGCTGAAACAGTAGTAAATGGAAAACTCGCGTATATCGCCCAGAATGCTCCAGACCATTACTTTCTCGTCTATGACGGTAATGAAATAGGCAAAGAGTCTCATGACTTTTATTATATTCCGACCGAGGTCAATGGAAAGCTGGCATACGCGACGATTGACGACAACGGAACCTGGTCTAAGAAGAGCCTTATTTATGACAGCAAAGAAACAGGAAAGCAGTACACAAATTTTATCACTATAGCAGACGTCGGAGGAAAACTAGCTTACACAGCCGTCAAGAATAATACAGACATTGTCGTTTATGACGGCAGGGAGATGGGAACAGAATACGATTCAGCCGATTTTCCCATAGACCTCAACGGCAAACCGGCTTACATAGCGCGCAAGGATCATAAAGACTTCGTAGTATGGGACGGCAAGGAGATCACGCCAAGATATGACCACATAGAAAGCCTGATAGAGACGGACGGAAAACTAGCATACATAGCCGTAGTCGGGCCCGGAACAGAGCGATACGTCGTATACGACGGAGTAGAAAGCGATAGATATCCGATGATACAATACCTGTCAGGCTCAAAAGGGAGGATCGCCTACATTACATCCAGAGGTGGTTTTGATGAGGGCGAACTCGTATTTGACGGGAAGGTCGTTGTAAATAACTATGGCGACAGCCGTTGGAAATACAGCTACATACTCGTTGACGGAAAGCTCGTTTATCCCGTCCATAACGTCATCAACTACAACGGAAAAGAGATACACTGCCCATATGAACCCTGCGAGATAAGTCATTTAAACAGCTATAACGGAAAACTGATCTTGGTTGTGACAACAGGCCATGACAAGACAGTTATTTTACAGGAGGTCTAGGTTCAACCGATCTCCTTCAGCACCTTCTCAACCTGTTCCACCGCAGTCCCTATGTAATTCTTCGGCAGCAGCGCCGCATCAATCTCTTTTTCCTTCAGGTATTTCCCGATCTCCTTGTTCTTCAAGAGAAGGTCCCTGAAAGGCTTTTCCTTGTCGTGCGACTCCATGGCGATCGTTCTCAGCAGTTCGTGCGCCTCCTGCCGGCCCATGCCTTTCTCGACCAGGGTGATCATCAGCGATTCCGCCATGACGAGTCCGCCGGACATGTTCAGGTTCCGTTCAATAGCCTTGTAGTCGTAGACAAGGTTGTTTATGAGGTCTATGCTGACATTGAGGATGTAGTCTGTCAATATGCATGCCTCAGGGATTATTATCCTCTCAGGGCTCGAGTTCGTCAGGTCCCGCTCATGCCACAAGGATATATTATCCAGCGAGACGATCGCATTCGCCTTGATCACCCGTGACAGTCCGCAGACCCTTTCCGCGTAGATGGGATTCCTCTTGTGCGGCATCGTGGAGGAGCCCACCTGTTTTTCCTTGAAGCCTTCGGATACCTCGCCGATCTCGGTCCTCTGGAGGTTGCGTATCTCGGTCGCGATCTTGTTCAAAGTCTCGGCTATCAGCGCCAGGTCGAGCAGGAATTCCGCGTGACGGTCTCGCTGGATCACCTGATTGGAAACGAGGACGGAGCCGATCTTCAGGTCTTTCATCACCAGTTCCTGTATTTTGATGCCCTTTTCCCTAAATGCTGCCTGCGTCCCTACCGCGCCCGTCATCTGCCCGACGAGTATCCTTTCTTTGCATTCACGAATACGGTCGATATGCCTCTGTATCTCGCATGCATAGATCGCGTATTTGAGGCCGTAGGTCGTAGGGATCGAGTGCTGCGCGTGGGTCCTGCCTATACAGACCATGTGCTTGTGCTCTGCGGCCTGCTTCAGTAGGACTTTCTTCATGTGCGTAAGGTCTTCCTCCAGGAATCTGATGTATTCGCGGAACTGGAGCGCAAGCGCCGTGTCTGTTATGTCGTTACTTGTAGCGCCGAGGTGCACGTATTTGCCCGCGTCGCCGCACTGCTCGGAGAGCGCCTTTACGACGGCCATGACGTCGTGGTGTATCTCGGATTCTATGTCTTTGACTCGCGCGACCTTTATGTAACGGGTATTCGCCTTCTCGGAAATGACGTCGGCAGCCTTCTTCGGGATGTTCCCGACCGCTGCGTGCGCCCTCGCAAGAGCCGCCTCGACGTCTAGGACCTTCTGGAGCTTGAATTCTTCCTCAAAGATGCGCCTTACAACAGGGCGCCCGTATCTGTCTTCTATGGGGTGGACTGACATTTTAAATCTCTAATAATCTCTTTGATTTCGTAGAATAAGAAATGAAGCTATCCTAGGATATTTTCTTCTTTATCAGATCTCTCAGTTTCTTTATCACCGACTCCAGTACTGGTTCTTTTCTTGTTAGATACTCTTTATGCAGAAAGAAACCGTCATATGCTATCCTATTCCGAAGGGTCCTAAGTTCTTCTATTGTCGATATTTCCTGCTCCGTGAATTCTTTGTAATGCTTTGACAGATATTCTATCGTCTTCTTGTGAGCGCCTTCTCCATACGTCTTATACCCATCCAAAAGCAGAACGACAGAGATAAGCTCCCGCATCACGTCATAGTACTCTTTGGCGGCATTGGAAGGGAATCTCTCAAGATCTATCGTCCGGATCATTTCAAGCGTTGTCTCCGCCATCTTCAGGATAGACTTTGCCTTTTCCTTGTCGGGAGAGGTTTTGATAAGCTGGTCTTCTTCCATCTCAGTATGCTTTAAGGTATCCTTTCAGGATAACACCATTCACTATGTTATTTTTTAGCTCTTGGCTTAATTCTTGGAAGTTTCCGCTAAATATCGGGTTAATCCTCCTGCCCAGTTTTTTTTCAAACTTAGAAAGATCGATAATTTTTTCCGATGCTTCGATGAATATGTCAATATCGCTTCCTTTCAGGTCTTCCCCTTTCGATGCCGAGCCAAAAAGAACAATGCATCCGGGAACACGTTTATCATAAAGATGATCCACAAGGCCCGTCTCGTAAAGTGAGGCGACCAGGTCCAATTTTTTATACAATTTAAAGGATGAGTCGTCCCTGTTCGCGTAATAAACCGGATACTTATGAAGCCTGCGGATCTCTTTTACAACAAGACCTTCTTTGATCAGTTCCTCCAGGTATATCCCGACAGACTTGGGGGCAAGCTTTGCGAGCCTTCCGATCTCCCTTAGCTGGAAACCGCCTTTCGGGACGGGATCGTCGAAGAACACTTTCAGGACTTTGTATTTGTTATAATTTTTCCACATATGTAATAATATTATAACATTTGTAATATAAATATAACAGAATGAAAAAATCTTGATAAAAAAAGCTAAAAAAAACAATTATCTCCTCTTCTTCTTCGGCTTCATCGCATACGGGATGTCTATATAATAGACCCCTTCCTCAGCCCGTACGACGATCGGACTGCCGCTCATCAGAGAACCGATGTCGAGCGTGAACTTGCCTTCGTCGACGCGGATCATATTCTCTATGTCCAGCCGTATGGTGCCCTTGCCGCCTGCAAGCCTGTCGCCGAATTCCTTGTCCAGCCACTGTATGTCCGACTCCTTGACTTTCTTGATCCGAAGCTCTTTGACTGTCTGCTCCTGGCTGCGTCCGGGCTTGTCGCGCAGGAAAAGAAACAGACGCGAACCGCAGGAACAGCCCTCAAGCAGCTCCCTTGAATTGCTGTCATAGATCCGCTCGCACCGGGCGCATTTATGTGGCATCTTGCAACCGATTATTCCATTTTCCTCTCGGCCCAGACCGAGATACGCTTAGGCTCCTTCTTGATCTGCTTTATCAGCTTCGAAGGCCCTATGACCGTCAAACCCCCAGTCCGTCCGCCAAGGAGCTTGATCAATTTCTCCCTGATACCTGAGTCGCTCTTCTCCCGAAGCGTCGAAACCTCTATGCCCGAGAACTTCTCGGAAATGCTCCTCATCGTCTCCTCGATTAGCTTGGCTTCCTCGGTACTTGACAAACTCTCTTCCATGACAAGGATCTTGTTTTCACGAATTCGGTCGAGGATGTATTTCATTTTGTCCTCTCCCTTTTTGTCGTCAAGTATGTCGGATGAGATGAATTCCAGCTCTATGTTATTCATTAAAGGATTTTTCATTTTTGTCAACGGGATTATTTAGAGTACTTGGCTATCGCGCTATAAAGGTCATTCACGTTCGACCCCGTAAGACCGGAAACATTGATGACCGGATGCTGAGGGAACGCCTCCTCGATCCACTTCGTATTGGATTCCGGAAGGTCTATCTTGTTCGCGACAATGATTATCGGGATATTCCTGGCCTCGAGATTGCCGATTATCGTAATATTGACCTGGGTGTAGGGATCCCTCGTAGAATCCATTATCACAAGCGCGGTATCGACGTTCTCAAGCCACTTTATGGCCTCGATAACCCCTTTGGTCGCCTCCTTGGCGCGCTGCTTCGCATCCTCGGCAGAGAAGCCGTACTGCAGGAACTCCTCGAAATCTATTTTGGTAGATATACCGGGCATATCCAGGAGATTCATCACTATCGTCTTCCCCCCGACCTTTACAGTCACCTTCTCCTTCTTCTGCACCTCGCGCGTCTCGTGAGGCACTTCAGACACTTTGCCGACCGGCTCCCCGGTCCAGTCCATGGATATCTTGTTCGCAAGAGTCGTCTTACCCGCATTAGGCGGCCCGTACAGTCCAAGCCTTATGATCTTTTTCTTTCCGAAGAACCCTTTAAACCAGCCTAAAAATTTTCTGAATGGCACCGCAAATCACCTGATCACTGTTTGAACAATATTATTATTTTTAAACCTAAAATATAAGTTAATAGAATATTAGAATAAACTATAATAAAGACTATCCCCGCACCCCGGCAAACCGGGAGGAGATGTGGTCCCTCTGAGGGACTGAATCCATAAATGGGGAAGGTGATTTCTATGGGATACTATAAATACGTCAAGGATGCCTATAAAGGATTAAAGCAGAACCTGAAAGACCCGAGATATAGCGACCTGAAAGAGCTCATGGCCGAAAGAAAGAAGGCCTGGAGAGTCTCCCCGACAGTGGAGAGGCTGGAACATCCGACAAGGATAGACCAGGCAAGGAAATACGGCTACAAGGCAAAGCAGGGATTCATAGCCGCACGGGTCAGGGTACGTAAAGGAGGCCTGAGAAAATCCCGGCCCGTAAGAGGAAGGAAGCCGAAAAGAGCCGGAGTCAACAAGATAACGCCGAGGATATCCATACAGAGGATAGGCGAGGAAAGGACCATGAAGAGGTTCCCGAACATGGAGATACTCGGCTCATACTGGATATGGGAAGACGGCCAATACAGATATTACGAAGTCATCCTGGTCGACCCAAGCCACCCGGTAATACGAAGCGACAAAGACATAAACTGGATCTGCGAGAAACAACACGCCAGAAGAGCATACAGAGGACTGACACCCGCAGGAAAGAAAGGCAGAGGCCTAAGAAACAAAGGCAAAGGAGCGGAAAAGATCAGGCCAAGCCTCGCAGCCAACGAAAACAAGGCTAAATAAAAAGCCTTCTATATTTTTTTTATTCTTTATTTATTTTACTTAGAGCAGAAGTAATTACTATCAGTTCAATTGCCTTGGTAGCTCAGCTGGTAGAGCTCTCGACTGTTAATCGAGTGGTCACAGGTTCAAGTCCTGTCCAAGGCGCACCCTCCCTTCTCGAAGAGGGGATGGCTTCAGCCCAAAAATGCCCGAAGGGCATGTCCCCAAGGGACAAAAGAAGAAGTGCCATCAGCACCCTTTAGGGTGTCTGAGACAATAGGCGCA
>CAIYYO010000254.1 GCA_903930485.1 Methanobacteriota archaeon | reverse complement strand
GTCCTTTTTTGACAGGACGCTTCCAGTCGGATTGGCGGGAGAGGATATAATAATGGCCCGAGTCTTCTTTGTTATCCTCTTTTCTATCTCTTCAGGCATTATGCGAAAGCCGTCCTCCTCTTTAGTAGGGATGGATACGGGCTCTGCGTACGAGAACCATACGTTGGCCTTATATGATACGTAACCTGGATCCGGAACGAGTACTTCGTCTCCGGGATTCAGGATGGCACGGGTCGCAAGGTCGAGTGCTTCGCTTACCCCAACAGTTACCAGTATCTCTTTCTTTGGATCGACTGAGATATTGTTTTTCTGCTTCAGTTTCTCGGATATCTTCTGGCGCAGTTCTAGGAGGCCGTAATTAGATGTGTATGATGTCTGGTCGTTCTCTATAGCCCGAATAGCGGCGTCTTTTATCGGTTCCGGTGTGGGAAAATCAGGCTCTCCTACGCCCAGGCTGATAACGTCCTTTCTCTCGCCTACGAGGTCAAAGAACTTCCTTATCCCTGAAAAGGACATCGCATCGACTCGCTTTGATATTTTAGGTTTCATATTCCCTTAGGGACTTACCTGCAACCTGTCTTTTTTGTCTTCGAAGAAAAGGACACCGTCTTTTTTGTATTCCGCGAGGACTATATGCGTATATGTTCCTGTGACTCCTTTCTTGGGTGCCAGTTTGTCTGTCACGAACTCGCTTATCTCGTCAATGTTCTCCCCTTCCACCCAGATCATAAGATCGTATTCCCCGCTGGCTACGACCACGTCTTTCACACGGCTGTCATTTGACAGTTCCTTACATATGCGGGAAAACCCCGCCCGCTCCTGGGGCACGACCTTGACCTGTATGATCGCCTTAGCAGACGACTTGCCGAGCTTTTTCCAGTTGATGCTCGTCTTGAATTTCCTTATGACGCCAAGTTTCTTCAGCTCCTTGATACGGGCTTCGATCGTCTTTTCATCGACTGCGAGCATCGTCGCCATGTCCTTTACGGGTGCCCTCGCATCCTCTTCCAGAATCTTCAGGATATCCGTGTCGAGCTCTTTTGCGTCTTTTTTCATTTTTTATTTTATCAGCTTCTTTTTGTATGCCAATTCCGCATTCAGAACGGATGCCCCCGCCGCGCCCCTGATGGTGTTATGACTGAGGCATACGAATTTGAGGAGCTTTTCCTTTTTCTTCCTGATGCGTCCCACGGAAACCGCCATTCCCCCGCCAAGGTCCCGGTCTAAGCGCGGCTGAGGCCGGTCGTCCTTTTCCATCACGATGATAGCTGGCTTGGGTGCTGTGGGCAGACCCATCTTCTGGGGCTCACCCTGGAAGTCACGTAGTTTCTTCTTTACATCTTCTATGTCAAAGTCCTTTTCCGTTGAGACAAATGCAGCCTCTGTATGACCGTCAAGGACGTTGACCCTGTTGCATGAGGCGAACACTTCAAAGCTTGCATTCTTGAAAGCGCTCTTTTCCAGGCAGCCCATTATCTTCTGCGGCTCGGATTCCATCTTGTCCTCTTCGCTCTTGATGTAGGGAATGAGGTTGTCAAGTATTGCCATAGATGGGACTCCTTCGTATCCTGCTCCTGAGAGTGCCTGCATCGTAGTTACGTTGATCGATTTGATGCCG
>CAIYYO010000253.1 GCA_903930485.1 Methanobacteriota archaeon | reverse complement strand
CCTCTCTCTGCGGCCTCGGGCAGAACGCGCCTAACCCAATACTTTCAACGCTGAAATATTTCATGGACGAGTACCTGCAGCATGCGGAGCAGAAGACGTGCGCTGCGGGTGTGTGCAAGAACATGGTGACCTATTCGATAACTGACAGATGCGTGGGATGCGGCAATTGCGCAAGAGTATGCCCTGTCGGCGCGATAACGGGGAAGCTCAAGAGCAGGTATACCATCGATCAGGCGCGGTGCGTGAAATGCGGGGAATGCATGAAGAACTGCGCCTTCAAGGCGATTGACCGAAAATGACCAAAGTAAACATCACACTCAACGGGGATACGGTGGAGGCCGAAGACGGCGAGATGATAATAGACGTCGCAAGGAGGAACGGGATAGACGTGCCTCACCTCTGCTGGAACGTGAGGTTCGATCGGATCGGCGCATGTCGGATATGCGTCGTCGAGGTCGAGGGGATGCCGAAGCTCGCTGCTTCCTGCTCTACTCCGATAAGGCAGGGGATGATCGTTAAGACGCACACGCCGCGGGTCCTTGAGGCCCGGCGAATGAACCTCGAGCTGCTTCTCGCCAACCACGACCTGAACTGCACGACCTGCGCAAAGAACCTGAAATGCCGGTTGCAGGAATACGCGCATGATTTCATGATACAGGAGACCCCTTTCACCGGGAAGAGGAAGCGTGAGGACCCGGATTATTCAAGCCCTTCCATCGTGAGAGACAACAACAAATGCATACTCTGCGAGCAATGTATCCAGGCATGCAACAAGGTGCAGACTGTTTATGCGATAGGCCTCCAGAACAGGGGGTTCAAGACGCGCGTGAGCCCGCCTTTCGATACGAAGATGGCTGAAAGCGCATGCGTCAACTGCGGCCAGTGCGTCGTATCATGTCCAACAGGAGCCCTCACCGAGAAAAGCAACATAAAAGAAGTTATAGCCGCCCTGAATTCCGGAAAATATATAATAGCGCAGACAGCACCATCTATCCGAGCGACTCTCGGCGAATGCTTCGGCATGCCGCCCGGTACGCCCGTCACTGGGAAGATGGTGACTGCCCTAAAAGACCTCGGATTCAACAAGATATTCGACACAAATTTCGGAGCGGATATCACGATCGTCGAGGAAGGCACCGAGTTCATCAAGAGGTTCAACGAGAACCGCGACCTGCCGATGATAACCACATGCTGCCCGGCCTGGATAAAATTCGCGGAACAGTTCTTTTACACGGAACTCAATCACATGTCCTCGTGCAGGAGCCCGCAGGCGATCATCGCATCGCTTGTCAAGACGTATTACGCCGAGAAGATCGGGAAGGACCCGAAAGACATAGTCCTGATCGACGTTATGCCCTGCACTGCCAAGAAATTCGAGATACTGCGTCCTGAATTCAAGGGCGACGCCGATTACGTTCTTACGACGGTGGAGCTTGCGAAGCTGATAAAACAATATAGCATCGACTTCGAAAACCTGCCGTATTCAAGCTTCGACAACCCGATGGGCGAATCGTCGGGCGCGGCGGACATATTCGGGCAGACTGGAGGCGTCATGGAAGCCGCTCTCAGGACGGTCGCCGACATCATGAGCGGACAAGACCTGCCGAGCCTGGAATACACCCGCGTCCGTGGAATGGAGACAATGAAAGAGGCAGAGGTCGACATCGCGGGGAAAAAGATCAAAGTCTGCACTGTCCACACCCTGGGAGAAGCGCGGCGGCTGCTCGAACACATAAAGGAAGGAAAGAGCCCATACCACTTCATAGAGATCATGGCGTGCTACGGCGGATGCGTCGGCGGAGGGGGTCAGCCCGGGCCTCACCGGAAAGAGATACTGGAGAAACGGGCTGCTGCCCTGCGCAAAGAAGATACCATGAAGTCACTGCGCAAGTCGCACAAGAACCCTGACGTGATCAAGCTGTACAAGGAATACCTTGGAGAGTACGGCGGCGAGAGAGCGCACAAGCTGCTGCATACGACCTATACAAATAGGTGTATAATAAAAGACTGCGATAAAGGCTAAACGGGCTTATTTTGTTGACTTGTCGCAGGCCTTCCAGGAATGCCTTAACCCCGTTATTTATCCGTTGGGTTCCAACGAATTTAATTAGCAAAACAATGTGTACTGCTATCTTTTTGTTTTTCTTTTAACTATAAAATAATATAAAATCGCTCCAAGTATAAACGTAGCAAATAT
>CAIYYO010000252.1 GCA_903930485.1 Methanobacteriota archaeon | reverse complement strand
GCCCGGATCGAGCGGATCGTTTCCAAGTCAAAAATGACTTAGGAGCAGGCCGACGAACTTGCCGATGAAGTGAACAGGTCGCTTTCTAAAAGGTACGCTAAGATCCTGAAGGGATGAATCCTGCTTGCAGTAGTCGACGCGAACATCGTTTTTTCGGCCCTGATAAGCAAGGGCCGCATCCTTGTGTAGTGCAGTCGGCACCGCGATGGATACGGCATCGGGTTTCTCTTTCAGTAGGTCTTTTTTGTCCGTGAAATAATTCGTCCCATGCTTGTCCGCAATAGATTTGACCCGGTCTTTCTGTACGTCGGCGATGCCTATCAGTTCGACGTTCTTCATGTTCGAATAGACCCTGATGTGGTGCTGGCCCATCGAGCCCGCGCCTATGACCCCGACTTTTAACTTATGTTCGGCCATTTTCAGAATAAAGTTTAATATTTTATAATAATATATAGTAATCGTTCTATATATATGGATATAATTTTATATTATATCTATGTGCCCGGACAACGACAACATCATCGGCAAGACCGCGATCGCAGCCATAGCCGTAGGACTCCTGGCAACGGTCCTTCTCGCAGCCGACACCGTCAGCGACTCGTATACGTCCTTTTACCTGAAGCCCGGCTCATACCAGAACTACGTTACAGGAAGCAAGATCTCTTTCACTTACGGCGTGAAGTCTTTCGAAAAGAAGAGCACGGGTTACGACGTCAAGGTCTTTCTCGGGAAGAGCCAGGCGATGGAGAAAGAGTTCTCACTCGCAGACGGCGGGATTAAGGAAGAGACATTGTCGTTCGACGTTCCAAAGGATCAGGCATTCCCGCTGAAAGTGACCGTCCTTCTAAACAACGGGAAAGAGAACTACGAAGTACACTACTGGCTGAAAGGAAAGCAATAAAAATGAAAAATACTGCGCTACATATCGGATGCCTGACCGTTTCCCTGGCGCTCCTGCTGCTTTTGGCGGGATGCGCGAGCGACGCCGGCGGGCCGCTCACGGAATCGAACAAGACCGTTTCATGCTCCAAGCCATACATCCAGTCCGGATCGAATTGCTGCCTTGACATCGACGGCAACGGTATTTGCGACGTCGAAGAAAACAACACCGTCCAGGACAATAACTCGGCCGATACCCCGCCGACGACAACGACGACGATCCCGGACCAGGACGAACAGACTGTGTCCGGCTGCGATCCCATCGAGAACGCGGACGTCCTGAAGCCTGCTGCGAAGACCGTCAAGCTGTGCCTGTCCGAATTAGCCGAGACCGAATACGGCGGATACAATCTTTCAATAGAGAAGAGCGACGAAGGTCCCATGATTACCGTAAAAGGCAAAGGTCTGACGCTGGGATACGCCGCATCAGGAGTCGACGGCGCCCGCGACATAACCTTCGGCAACTCGATAATAAGGCTGATAGGGCTCGCAGAAGACGTCAACGGATATGAATACGCCTCAGTCTATGCCTGGACCCTGCCCGGCGGAATCGAATGCAGCAAGAATTCGGACTGCGGAAGCGAGGACACGATAGGATACGCCTGCCTGGATAGTTCAGTCATCGAGAGGCAATACCAGTATTACAGGTGCGCGAGCCCTGGAACGATACTCTCAAAGTGCGACTCTGTCCTAAAGAGCGAGTCATACAAGACATGCGGCGGAAGCGAGCAATGCATCCAGGGGGATAACAGATGCTTCGACAAGAAATGCTTCGACAACCAGCTCGACCAGGACGAGACCGGAGTCGACTGCGGAGGCTCATGCGCGCCGTGCCATTGCTTCAACAGGATAATGGACAAGGGGGAAGAGTCCGCCGACTGCGGAGGCGAATGCATGCCCTGCCCGGAGGGTCGAAGGGACAAGTCTCCTCCGACGGTCTCCATAACTTCGCCGGCAAACATCCTGTACAATTCAAGATTGCTCAACTTCACGTTCGACGTGAACGAATCAACGAGCTGGTGCGGCTATTCGATCAATGGCGGACAGAATTATACCGCAAAGAACGGGAGCCAGATCTCTGCGGGCGTAGGCGCGAACAGCATCGTGGTCTACTGCAACGACTCCTACGGCAACATGGGCTCGGGCAAAGCCGCATTCAGGGTCCTGCTCCTGGACACCCAGATATGCCCGCAGGACTCCGTTTCCGAGCAGTACGTAGACCATTTTGACTCTGTCGTGTTCTATTCATGGAGCGACCGAGAGCTCGGCAGCCCTGATTCCTGCGACCCTAACGTCTACGCGTATTCGCTCACGGCTTTCAACGATTCGGAAGGCCTCGGCCAGGGTATCAATGCGACTAATGCGGAGTCGGACAAGGGTTTTTCCGATAAGCCCGGAGCCTTATACTATGCTTGCACGGACGCGGGAAGACTGGGCATCAGTTACATGGTCCTGCACAAGAACGCCGCCAAGAAGAAGCCCGTAGTATTAAAGATCATCGTATATTTCAGCGCCCAGGGTTCCGCGAAGCCGGCCGGTTCGTTCTGGAGGGTATACGCCTACAAGCCCGGCACAGACGGGATAGACGAGGGCCGGTTCATCGACGTTCCTTACAACCCGCATGCGTCCAAGTGCGGCAGAGGCCTGAACATAAGCTACCAGGAACTCGACGCATCAAGCCTGATTGCATCCGGCCCTAAGTCCTTAGACCTCAGACTCGGCTACTATACGTCAGCGACCGGCTCGGCCATCAAGGTCCAGGAAGTCGAACTGTATACCGGCGACGCAGGCGCTGCGAAGTGAGGGATGCATTATTCCACTTCGTAACCTCCTTATCCGGGGGCTACGTCCTCGTGAAGGCGGGAAAGGTCGAATGCAGCATAAAGTCTCTCGTGCTATTATCAGTCTTGTCGCTGCTCGTAGACGTCGACCACTTCCTGCAGTACGTGAACGTCTCCACAGAGATCCTGCACAATGTCTTTATCATCCTAGCCCTGCTGTTCATCTACGCCCTCCTCGGCTCAAGTGAACGGCTAAACAGGTACAAGCAGTACTTCCTGATCCTGACTGTGATGCTGTGTGGGCATCTGACGGCAGACATGATAGAAGGCGTATTCGGCATACCCCTGTTCTATCCCTTCAGCGAGAAACTATACCAGATACCGGACAACTGGGAGATCGACCTCTTCCAGGAGACGGACAAGCCAGTGATCGGAAAGGCAGGGATCGCGCTTGCAGCGTATTACGCCATCATCGCCCTGACAACGCTTTACCTGAGGGTGGTTTCGCGAGCAAGAACCGCGAGAAAACAAAATACCAGTAGATGAGCATCCAGCCCGAGAACGCTATCCAGCCCGCGTGCAGGTGAACCGATTCTGCAAGCCCGGATTCGCCGTACATGTACGCGCTCGCGCAGATCGCCACCACCCGCAATATGTTCGACGCGTACGTTCCGACTAATCCGATCGACAGATAGACGAGCCCTTTCTTTGAAAGCATCTGCGGGAAGGCCATCGAGACGATCAATACCGAGGCTGCAAACGCGGACAGCGACCATATCCCGGAACAGTCCGAGACTATCCGTATCTGCACCAGTTCGCCCGCCCTCGACAGGAACCGTATCACGTAATCCGGAGCCAGCGAGGCCTTGATCCCTAAAAGGTTCAATACTGCGGTGCTGAGGTATGCCGAGGGGCCGGTAAGGGATTCCGCAAAGACGTCTATGCTCCTTAGATAGATGGAGTAAAGCTGGTAGACTATTTCCGTAAAAGCAGGGAAAGCTGCGGGAAGGAGCAGGTTACGGTTCCCGAGGGACGTGTAAAATAGTATCGATGCCCCTGTGAGGAGTATGGAGAACTCGCCCAGGGAGTACGGAGGATTCCAGAAGGTCTCCTGGATGCCTAAAAGACCGAATATGTTGTTTATGAAACTGAGGAGTATTATGCCCACGCCGATGAGGAGGGCTGCATATCTCTCGTTAGGCGCCATCGGCCGTGATTGCTTTTTCCGGGCGTTGTAAAGCACGACAGCTCCGGAAATGGCCCAGATGAACAAGACCATGTCGCTTAAAAGGCTCTCTGGCAAATATATAAACCAGGCGACGAGAGCGATTGATGAGAAAACAAACCAGTAAAGGACTTTTTTAAACATTATACATAATTTGGAACCCAATATTAATTAATGGAATGAAAAAGACCATAATATTGATAACAGGCCGAAAAGCCGCGGGCGCGGCCCGCAAAATCGCGCAAAACATCAAGGCCAACGTAATAATCCATGAAAGCGCCGTCGACGTGGCCGCATTCCTCTCCATTGAAGCCATCGCCAAAGAGCTTGAAGGAAAAGACCTCAAAGGCGCATCGATGATCATCATACCCGGCGAGGTCTGCGGGGACGCGTCCATGGTTACCGAACGATTCGGGATACCCTGCTTCAAGGGGCCGAGGAACGTTTCAGACCTGCCGCCGATCATGGAAAAAGCCCTGAAGGATAAGGTTAATCTTTCACCCACGACGCCGGCAGACGAACTGGCATCGAAAGAATTATTGAAAGAGACAGTCAAGGCGCTGGAAAAGGCGTACCACAGGCCTGAGAAATACCTGTACACGATAGGCAGGAAGGAAAAAGTCTACATCGGTTCCGGAACAGGCCACGTGGTTGCGGAGATAAACGACGCCCCCCATCAAACTCCGGAAGAGCTCATGAACAAGGCGAAGTACTACGTTTCATGCGGAGCGGAGGTAATAGACCTCGGCATGGTCGCAAGCGAAGATAACTCCGGCAAAATAGGACCGATGATAGAAACCCTACGCAAAACGATACGCGCGCCGCTATCCATCGACTCCTACAACGACAAAGAGATCCTGTCGGCCGCGGATGCCGACATAGACCTTGTACTCAGCATCGGTTTGTCGAACGTGCATCTGATCGATTCGATCGACGTCCCATACGTCCTCATACCGAAAGACGCCAAAGGCGCGATCCCTCATGAAAGCCCTAAAAGGGTGGCCCTGCTCGAAAAACTCCTTAATAAGTCGGGAGGAAAGAAGGCGTTCGCAGACCCGGTGCTATTTCCCTTGAACTCAGGATTCACCGAATCCCTGAGGGCATACGCTTTATTCAGGGAAAATAATCCAGACGTGCCCATGCTCCTAGGCGCAGGAAACGTCACGGAACTGCTGGACGCCGACTCGCCCGGAGCCAATGCCATCCTGGCAGGCATCGCATCAGAACTGGACATAGACCTCCTTTTCACGACCGAGGCCAGCCCTAAGACCCGCGGCTCCGTCCGCGAGCTTGCGGAGGCTGCAAAGATGATGTACCTGTCCAAGACACAGAAACAAAGCCCAAAAGACCTCGGAATAGATCTGCTCATCCTCAAAGACAAAAGAAGGAACGAACCAACGGATGCGGAGGAAAAAACGATCCAGACCATCGAGGCATCTCAGAAGCACAAAATAAAACTGGACGACAGGTTCTACAAGATCTATTTAACCGACAAGATAAACGCAGTACTCTACATCGGCAAAAAACCCGCGATCAGAGTAACCGGCAACAAGGCCGAAGACGTCTACAAAGAACTGATCGGCAGAGGGCTGGTGAAGGATCCCGGCCATTCCGCGTACCTCGGCAAGGAATTATACAAAGCCGAGACCGCGCTGCGGCTGGGGAAGGATTACGTGCAGGACGGGGAATTGTTTTAGACAGAATAAGGGCAAAAAAGAAAAACAAAGTTCGCTTAACATACCCATAACAGGTTTTATGCGAAGTTTCTTCGCATAAAACTGAGTTATACGCAATTCAAAAAATATTTTTCTTGTGGTAAAATGAGGATAGGCTTTTCCACTTAGTTTCAGAAAACGATGTAGTATACACAATATTTATTTATACCTAAATCATTATGAGT
>CAIYYO010000251.1 GCA_903930485.1 Methanobacteriota archaeon | reverse complement strand
ATTCCCACATATATCACCGGCCTCTTGGTTATGTGCGATATCGAGAGGGCGGATCCGCCTTTTGCGTCTGCGTCCATCTTCGTCAATATTACCGCGTCTATGCCTATCTCGTTGTTGAAGGTCTCGGCCTGCTCGAGGGCATCGTTCCCGGTCAGAGAGTCGCCTATGAAAATCTTCAGGTCCGGCTTGTTGACTCGGACGATCTTTTTCATCTCGTCCATGAGATTCGTGTTTGTCTGCATCCTTCCCGCCGTGTCTGCGAGGACCACGTCTATGCTGCGGGCTTTGGCGTGCTCTACCGCGTCGTATATAACTGCGGCTGCGTCCGCTGTCTTCTGGTGTTTCACGACTTTCACGCCGAGATTGCTTCCGTGCTTCTCCACCTGCTCTATGGCTCCGGCCCTGAAAGTGTCGCCGGCAGCGATAACAACAGAGAGCCCGTTGTCCATAAGGTGCCGAGCCATCTTGGCAATGGTCGTCGTCTTCCCGGTTCCGTTGACTCCGAAGAATATTATCTTGTAGGGCTTCTCTCCTTCCTTTATAGACTCCAGGAGGTCTACATTTTTGTCTGTGGCGAGTATGTCAAACAATGTCTTCTTGATGGAAACGCGTATGTAGCGGTCCAGGCTATCCTTGTCTATGTCTTTGTCGATGAGCCTTTCCTTCAGCTCTTCCAGAATCGCCTCCGAAGTCTCCAGCGCGACGTCGTTTTGTATCAGGTCCATCTGCAGATCGTTCAATATCCCGTCGAGGTCTTTTTCAGAGAGGCGAACGGTCTTTGAGAACATGCCCTTTATCTGGGTCATGGTGGAAAGCCTGACTTCCTTTCCATCGACCTTAGACTGCTCAGTCTCGTTGGTCAGCCACACCGGCTCTGCATGCCTCTTGACGATCTGCACCGATTCCCCGGTTCTTGTCTTGACTTGAGGCGTCGCCTCTTCAGCCCTGCGGGTGACGTTCTCGGAGACTATCTCGATCTCCTTCATCTCTTTCTCGGCTATCTCCTCGGTCCTGCCGATGAATTTCTTGATCTGGTCCCTTAATGAGTTGAACATTTTTTATCCGCGTTCGCTGCCCGATTGCATCTCTGAAACAAGAACCCTGTAGCCTTCGTCCAGCTCGGCCAGTTTCGAGTTTATCTCGGCAGCGTTCTCTTTCAGCCTTTCAAGTGCGCTGTTCATCTCGGCATTCCGTTCCGCAAGGATCTTGCTCGCAGAGTCGATGTCTTTTTCCATCGAGATGTTGGCGCCGGTCCCGACCAGCACCTTCCCGGGCTCCTTCAATGAAGCCTTGATGAATGAGCCGCCGCCTATGGGCACGAGTATCTCCTGACCTGCCTTGCTCTCCTTCAATGACGCTAAAGCTTTGATCGACGAGTCCAGCTCAGACATCAGCGAGCCGAGGACTTCCATCTCCCTGCGCACCGAGTCCATTTGTTTCTTGTATGATTCCGCTTCGAACAGCATCTCCTGCAATTCCCTTCTCTTGTCCGTTGGTTCCATGATCATTCACGCTCCAATGTTTTGGTTTTTTTTCCTACGCCTACGATTACTTTCTCAGGCCTTCTCTTTGCGAAAATCCCGTTCTCGACTACGCCGGGGATCTCGTTCATATCTTTTTCGAGACGAATGGGATCGACTATGTTGAATCTCGCGTCCAGGACGACGTTGCCGTTGTCGGAAACGAATCCAGCCCTCTTCTTTGCGATCCCGCCGAGGCCCTCGATCTCTTTCATGACGTATCCCTCGGCGAACGGGATGACTTCGACTGCGACAGGAAAATTCCCGAGCCTGTTCACGAGCTTCGCCTCGTCGACTATCACGATGAACTCCTTGGATGCCGAGGCGACGATCTTCTCTCTCGTATGCGCGCCGCCTCCCCCTTTTATTAGATTGTATTTAGGGTCGACTTCGTCCGCGCCGTCGACGTCTAGATCGATCGCCGGATGCTCTGAGAGGTTAGAAACCTTTACGCCAAGTCTTTTCGCAAGATTTTCCGAGGCGACCGACGTCGGAATAGCCGTCAGGTCCAGCGATTCTTCCTGGATCCTCTTCGCGAGCCGTTCTATGAAATATTTTGCGGTGCTGCCTGTGCCGAGGCCGATAACCATGCCGTCTTTGACATAGTCAACTGCTTTCTCTCCGGCAGCCTTCTTGGAGTCGTCGGAATTGTATCTATCCATGGTGCATTAAAAATATTCTCAATCAAAGCTTTATAAATCAGACCGTTAGATCAGGAAAAACAGAATACAACGACTACCTTCCGTAGTGGTGCAGCCCCTTTATCACTCGCCCGGAAAGCGCTCGGTTCCTCCTGAACACGGCGACGTCCTCCATCTCTCCCAGAACCCCCAGCAGGGAGACTGCCTGACTCTCGAGATCGCCCCTGTAATGCGAATCCCACAAGAAAAGCCTTGCTTCCTCAAAGCCTCTCTTTTCGACTGTGCGGCCGACGCTGTACAGAAAATCCTTGCTGTAGACCTGATTCCGAACAGCGGGATGCCTTTTCAAACGACCTAGAAAACCCCTGATCTCTCCCATAATCAGTAGATGATTTGTTTTTCTGGGTTAATTAATATGGAGGAAAAAATGGAAAGGATTCTCATTAAGGTTGTATTCAGGGGAAATGATGTGCCCCATGCAAAACTCTCTCCAGATTGTATCGCCCATCTCTTATTAAAGAATCCAAAAATGAAGTAGGAGTAATTAAAAGAATCACCATCAAAATAAGGAGGCTACTTACTAGGATGAAGGCATATTTCAGAATTTTGTGCTTCTTGCGAACAAAAAGTAATAAAAACCAGATAAAAAGGACTTTTGGGAGTGCGTCGGGAAGATCGAAAAGTACAGGGCTGTAAAGGAGATAATTCTCGAAAGGAAAATCTTCTTTTGGAAGCTCTATGAAGGAGTTAGGTCCGTAAAATATTTGACCTTTCTCAGATTTATTAGACTCGAACAACGAGCCATTATTATAGAAACTATCATAAATTATTTCCGCTTCAAATGTAGTATAATTAAAGATTGGGGGATACAACCATAAAACTCCAGTAAAAACTTATCCTGATTATTGAGCTCAACCGGGAATTTCGTTTTTACAATACAGGGGCGATTAT
>CAIYYO010000250.1 GCA_903930485.1 Methanobacteriota archaeon | reverse complement strand
TAATATAAAAATAGAAGCCACCCATAATCAGACAACTTCTAAATCAATCCTTTTCCCTCCGCCGTCATAAGCAGCCACGTCATCCAGATTTTTAAAGGGGCTTTTGACTATCAGATGAACCGAGCCAGTCCTGCCGAAGAACGCTATATCGGCGTCTGAAGGCCGGAAATCCCTCGAGGGATGGGAATGGAAGCTGCCGATAACCGACCGGTCAATCGGCACCATGTCGAGCCTGGTAGACACGAAGCCGTCGCCGTATGTGGTCGCAGGGATTATCAGGACCTCCTCTATCAGGTCGCCTCTACCGCGCAGCATGCCTCCGAATTCGTGCGGATGGAACTTTTTGGACACCCCGAGTATGAACTCCAGAGCCGCTGATTTTATCTTCACTTTATAAACTAGGGAAAGTAATAATAAAACAAAAGCCAGTCTTTAAGTACCTTATAAGGCTGGTTTATTAAATGAGTGGTGGTAAAAAATGGCTTACATCGACAGTAAAAGGATTGAACGGGTTATAAAATTCGATAAAACGGTTTTCAAAGAGATACGCGACGACAAGGATGCCCTGATGCAGGCGGTCATCGTGCTGATAATCGCCTCCGTCCTGGGCTACATCTGGGGGCTCGGGCCGTTCGTAGTGGTGATGGTGATAGCGGCGCCCCTAGCGTGGCTGGTCTACACGGCGGTACTGTTCGTGATAGCGAAACTCTTCGGCGGCAAGGCGACCTACACCGGTTATCTCAAAGTCTTGGGATATGCTGAAGCGCCCATGGCTCTCGGTATAATCCCAGTCCTTGGAGGACTGGTCGGAGGCATATGGTCGCTCATCTTAGCTATCTATGCAACCAGAGACGCCCACGAGATCTCCATGGGCAAGGCAAAATCAGACGTAATGATCCCGGCAGTCATTGCAGTGGTCCTTGCACTATTGTTCTCTGCCCTGATGATAGGAATGATGGGAGCGTACAGGCCACCAGGCTATTGATATTTTCTATCCTCTTTTTTTTTCCTTTCTCCCCATGGAAAAATTCCTCAACTATAAACGGATTAAAAGAGTCCTCTTCCTGGATAAGAGAGTCTATAGGGAGATCAAAGACGACCACAAGCACGGGATGGAGCAGTCGGTGAGGGTCCTGGTTTCTTCAACCCTTCTCGGCGGCGTGTGGCTTATATTCGCATCTTTCGGAATAGGCCTCGCCCTGATCCTGATAGCTGCGCCGATTGGTTGGATATTAGTCTCGGCATGCATGCATTATGTTGCAAAGCTCTTGGGCGGGAAGGCTTCGTTCACGGAATACCTCAGAGTCACAGGATACGCCCAGGCTCCTCACGCGCTTGGGATATTCACGCTGCCTGGGTGGATCTTAGGGATAATCTGGGCCACCGCATGCACTATCTACGCGACCAAGGAAGCCCATAGGATATCGATGCCGAAGGCAATGACTACAGTGTTCATTCCGCTGTTCGTATTAAGCTTGCTGACAGGGCTTTTCTTGCTATTGATAATTTTGCCCCTGATCGGCATGGTGGAGCTAGAAGAAATAGCACGGAGTATCACGCTTTACCCGTCTTAGTTTTTTCCTTTACTTATTCCAGGATCTTTAGCAGTTCTTTCAGCGTCGGAATCACGTAGTCCGGCTCTTCGTCTTTGGATTCCGGCTTACGTTCGCAGTATTTTCCTTTCATTATCTGCACCGTCACCATGCCGGCTTTCTTTGCCCCGATTATGTCTTTGTCGAGCCTGTCCCCGACCATGACCGCTTCTTCCGGGTGACAGCCAGCCCTTTTGGCTGCTGTCCTGAAGATCTCTTCGTCCGGCTTCTGCCTTTTTATCTCTTCGGAGATGACGACTGTGTGGAAGAAATGCTGTAGGCCGAGCCTGATCAGTTTCTCCCACTGCTTGACGGACCGTCCCTCGGTTATCACGCCGAGCTTGTAGCCCCTGTCCCGGAGGGACAGTATAGTGGGCACAGTGTCCGGGAAAGGAACCAGATACGCCGCCTTCGTTGTGTGGTAGGCGACTATTCCCGCCGCTATTATCCTCGGGTTCGATTCGTACCCGTATTTTTTTAAGAGGTCGTCGAAGTGGTGCTCGTAGTTCGAGCCCATCCTCCCGACTATGTCTTTCAGGGCCTCGAGGCCTTCCTCCTCGGTTATGTCCATCCCGGCCTCTATCATCGCCTTGATAGCGTTCTGCCTTACCATCTCTACCTGGAGGGTGCTGTCGTATAACGTGTTGTCCACGTCGAAGAATACTGCTTTAATTTTCTTCATGACCATATTATACTGTTTTTAAGATGAAAAAAACAAAAATTGTTCTAAAATGCATCGATTGCGGCAAGGAATACGAGCCTGCGGCCATCTACAGATGTGAATGCGGAGGCCTGCTCGACGTCGTCCAGGACATAGAATACCTAAAGAAGAATGTCTCCAAGGCATTGTTCGATTCAAGGCTTAAAGAGAGGAAAGCACCTTACGGAAGCGGGATATGGCGCTACCGGGAACTCATACACCCCCTCGCAGGCGACGCTGACATCGTGTCACGGCCTGAGGGGAATACGAACCTTTACAGCCACAAAAAGGTCCGGGAATTCGCGGGGATAGAAGACATCCTGGTCAAGCACGAAGGAGAGAACCCGACAGGCTCGTTCAAGGACCGCGGGATGACGGTCGGCATGAGCGAAGCGAAACGCCTTGGCATGAAGAAGGTCGCGTGCGCGTCCACGGGCAACACGTCGGCTTCGATGGCGGCCTATGCCAGCATGGCGGGATTGAAATCCGTCGTATTCATACCGGAAGGAGAGATAGCCTACGGAAAACTGTCGCAGGCCCTGGCATACGGTTCCCAGGTGCTTCAAGTAAAGGGCAACTTCGACGATGCTATGTCCCTCGTCCAGGAATCTTCGAAAGCCCTCGGCATATACCTCCTTAATTCGATCAATCCCTGGAGGGTCGAAGGCCAGAAATCCATCATGTACGAGATGCTCCAGCAGCTTTCATGGAAGAGCCCTGACTGGGTCTGCGTTCCGGCCGGTAACCTGGGGAATACTTCGGCCTTCGGAAAGGCCTTTGAAGATATGAAAGATCTTGGTTTTATAGAAAAAATTCCTAGGATCGCAGCCATACAGGCGCACGGAGCGAATCCGTTTTATTCCATGTGGAAAGGAAACATGAAAGAGCTTCTCTCAGTAAAGCATCCTAAGACCATTGCGACCGCGATAAAGATCGGAAGCCCTGTGAGCTGGAAGAAGGCGATGAGGTCGATAAAATACACAGACGGCGTCGTAGAAGAGGTTAGCGACCAGGAGATCATGGAAGCGAAAGCGATCGTCGATTCGTCGGGCGTCGGGTGCGAGCCTGCATCCGCCGCATCTGTTGCAGGGGCGAAGAAGCTCAGAGACTCGGGCGTCATAGACCGGAAAGAAAAGGTCGTCTGCATCATCACAGGAAACATCCTCAAAGACCCGGATGCCACGATAAACTACCACCTCTCAAGGATAGAGGGATTAAAGCCGGCCATGCCGAACAAGCCGACAGTGATCGAGCCAACCCTCGAAGCAGTCAGAAAAGTCCTTGGTTAAGTCACATCTTGTCGATCTCGTCCATGAGCTTGTCCAGCTCGTCGTCGGATTCGTTCACGCCGGAGCCGCTTTGATCTATCGTATTCAGGACGGCGTCAAGGATGCTGGAGTTGTCGTCCGAACCGGATTCAGGGGCGGCAGAGGTGTTTCCGATTTTTTCTGCCCCCGTGACGTTGGCTTTTCGGTCCATTGGCTTGACTAAGGTTGCCGTGCTCGACGACATCGTGGACGGGTTAGAAAAAGTACTCGTCGACGCGGCCTCCTTAGATCCTGTCCAGTGAACCGTCGTTTCTTTTTTATTTACGCAGGCAGTGAAAAACAAAAGAAGCGCCACAAGGAAAACACATCCAAGCGATCTCAGGGTATCCATTTTTCCCGGAGGCATCAGTCGTGGGTCTGCCTCCTGTTGACCGCGAAAAGTATGAACAGTACGAGGACTATCCCTATCATATAGAGGATCGTCAGGTTGAACCTGCCTTTCGAGTCGCCGGGAATTGTCGTAGTCGTTGGGAGGACTATGTTTTCCGTCGTCGACGTCGAGGTCGTCGTCATGGTCGTCGTGGTCGTGCTTGAAGACGTGGTCGACGTTGTCGTAGGCCTCGTTGTAGTCGTCGACGTGGTCGATGACGTGGTCGTAGTCGTCGGGAGGCTTGCATCAACGTATATCCTCTTCACAGCCATGTTGTAGCTGGCCTCTGCAAGATAAGTGCCGGGCTCTGTCGGGGTAAAGTGCATCTCATTATCCATGTTTCCTAATTCAGTTATGCCTCGACACATCGTGCAATCGCTCGCGAAGTGAGGCACCCCGATCATCTTGTACTCGTTTAGAGCGACTTCCTTGTTTATAGTGAAGCCGCCGGCCCCGTAGCCTCCGCCGGAAACCTTTATCCTGAAATATATGGTATCGTTGACCATCACCGAGATCCTGGAGGAATTGTCGTTTATGACCGTTTCGTTCTTGTCGGTCAAGAGCTGGACGTTTGTGGCATGAACCGCAATCGACAACGCAATCGCAGCCAGGAGTAAATGGATC
>CAIYYO010000249.1 GCA_903930485.1 Methanobacteriota archaeon | reverse complement strand
CTTATTCAGTTCACGTTTCCTGGTTGCGCAAGATGGGTTAAAGACAATGCGATACAAGGTGTTTGCTGCCGGAGGCTACTTGGTCAAAGATGGTAATAGACGTATTCTCAAGCTTTGCCTGGCAATGCGACGACGGCAATGGTCTGAAGGACTCTGGGGCAAATCAAAAGGTTTCGATCTGACCGCATCCTTCGCTTCACATCTCTAATGATAATTCTGGGTTAAAAAAAGCAAGACCTTTTCACCCCAACGTAGTATGCCCTAACGTATGTATAGCAAGCACCTTCCTCAAAACCAAAGTTCTATGAGCAGACAGCCTTCATTTATGAAGGCGCTGCATGACCTTGTTTATGTGTTTGAACACGTGGGTTCGTAGCTTGCTGTGAGAGGACAGTCGGCATCTTTTAAGCCGCTGTAGAAGTCAAAAATACGTTACCCACGGTACGCCTCGGTTTGAAGATATCCTCCCATGCTTTATCCTCACACTCTACACAAAAAAAGCCGAAACATATTCTTGTTGATTCTTTAAGACATAGCGGCTGCGGTTCAACAATTTCCTGGCGATTCCTACGATCGCATTAGTCTTTGGCATTTTCTTGCACAGCGCATTAAAGGTCATCAGTAGAGCTGGGTCCTTGCGTACCGCCACCAAGCAGCTCTCGATCAATATGTCACAAAGCTGCGCATTCCGTCTGCTCGTTATGCCGGTTTATTGGTCTGTTTCCCCGCTGGAATTCGTATCAGAGATAAGGCCTAAGTAGCTGCAGAGCTTGTCAAAAGTCTTGAAACGACTTTACCGGTGGTTTCTCCTGAATATCTTCGAGAGCGCGACGAACGATCTGTTCGTCATGATCTTTTCGAGGGTGATCGGCGTTTTCCGGAGCCAGTTTGGATAGGCGTCTATGGTCCCCGGCATATTCTGCTGGTCCAGTGTGCCGATGATATCGTCGAGGCTCACTGCGAGGAGCTTGCAGGGAGTGAGGGATAGATATTCATAAATGGTGAGGCAAAGTGAGGGTATCATCATACAAAGAGCAGCGGGGTCGGAGGAAAACTCCTCGGGAAGAAGTCCCTGCGACTTGAGCGCCTGGAGCAGGAGGCCTCTGTCTCTTTCCCGTTCGCGGATCTGCCGCTCTTTGAGGTCTTCGTTCGGATAGAGACCGAGTCTCGTCTTTTCCGCAATGTCGCGTCCGATCCAGTAGCCGTAAAGGGTCGGAAGGTCATGGGTCGTTACGGCGCAGAGGGCAAGGTCGGTATACCGCTCGGGAATTTTCAGGGAAGGATCGGGATAATTCCTCTCGAAATAGAGGAGCTTGTAGCTGAGCATCCTGAACCTGAAAAGGGTCTCGCGAACGTCCTCGCCGATAGTGCCGAGATCTTCGGCAATGACGACCGTTTTATTCCTGACACTCTCAAGCGCAATTATTCTGAAAATTTCTTCCGCCGGATAGTGCACATAGGCCCCATGTTCCGGCTTAGCCCCCTGCGGGATCCAGAACAGTCTGAACATCCCGAGCGCGTGATCAAT
>CAIYYO010000248.1 GCA_903930485.1 Methanobacteriota archaeon | reverse complement strand
GTTTACCTATATAGTTTAGGAAAAGAAAAGCTCTCTTTAAACCGATTCCACGGACTTTATCTCCGGGACCTCTTTCTTGATAGACGCTTCTACGAAGAACTTGAGCGTCATCTGCGACATCGGGCATCCTGCGCATGCGCCCTTGAGCCTTATCCTTGCGACCTCGCCCGCAACTTCCACGAGCTCTATGTCGCCTCCGTCCGCCTGGAGACTGGGCCTTACCTTCTCGATGACCTTCTGGACTTTTTCCTTGGTGTCCATTTTATTTTATAATATGGTCTACACGGTATTAAGGATACGTTATAAAGATTTTTTTATTGCTCCAGCACGACGTTGCGGTTCGCCCTCGCCAGGACCGTTCCGTTGTACGATACCTCGGTTGTGATGACATAATTCCCCGGCCTGATCCCGGAACATATGGTGCAAGGAGGCGTGGTATATGTGAATTTGAAAGAATTCTGTCCCTTTGACACCTTGAACTTCTCGGACTTGTTCATGCGGTAGTAATCGGCGTATATGCCGTAGAGCCTGACGACCGCAGGATCGATCCTCTCGCTGCTGTCGATCTTGACTACGATGTCCATGCGCTCGCCGGACTTATAGGTGGGTTTGGAAAGCCTGACAGAGGCCTTGACGCGGTAACCCGTAGTGCTTTGCTCAAGTTCCGTAGTAGTCGTCGAAGGCGCGGTCGAGCTCGTTGAGGCAGTATTTGTCGTCGAGGAAGTAGTCGAGGCCTGAGTTGTCGTTGAAGCGACTGATGAGGCGGATACCGGGATGGTCGAGGAACTCAGGAACGCGGTTGCCGTAGGCGCCGTATTATTTTTCTGGTCGGCGCATCCGGTTAAAAGAAAGAGAATGCCTGTGAAGTAAACGAATGCAGGCAGGAATTTTTTTTCCATGTATCCTTCTATTCTCTGAGCCGGATTTTGGTCCGGCTTTTTTCCTTATGCCGTCTGCTCTGCTTTTGCTTTCGACCTTGCCTCGAGCCTGGAAGCTACGGCAACCATGACGCCCCAGACCAGCACGCAGGCTATGAGCATGGCGACGCCTACGGTCAATATCTCGTGGATCATCGCCGCAGTATCGGCGGCGGTCTTCATGGCCGTCAGGTAGGGAAAATAGGGTGCGATCTCCTGGTGAGCTACGTGCTCTAAAGCCAGGCCGGCAGATCCTCCCCAGAGGAGTGCGTTCAGCCAGTTTATGCGGTATTTTGCAGGTATCTTCTTCCGAAAAAACGTGGTCACGATGGCCACGGCCGTAGGTGCTGTAAAACATGCCATTTTATTATCTCGTCGCTAATTCTCCTTTTGTTTTCGATAAGACCAGTGCGATCTCCCAGATGATAAAGACCGGTATCAGCATCGCGATTCCGAGCAATGTGGCGTTCGGGATCAGGCCGTCGGTTTCCATTACAATGAATGGCCCGGAGCCGCTGTATCCCATTACGTGGTCTACGAGGACCATTAAGGAAAGGCCCCACAGCATCATCGCCAGGTAGTCGAGCTTGTATTTCT
>CAIYYO010000247.1 GCA_903930485.1 Methanobacteriota archaeon | reverse complement strand
CTCGAGAGGATCCGGAAGGGCAGGTTCTACAAGGTCAGCGACCTTAAGGAAAGGTATAAGGCGTAGAGATGGCCTATTCCCTCGAGGTCTCGGAAGAGGCTGACGAGATATTCCGTGAGCTCGCCAAGAAGTGCCCTAAGCGCCTGGAGATCCTAGACAAGAAGATTAAGCAGATTCTTGAGGACCCGTCCCGCTTCAAACCGCTGAGAGGCGACATGCACGGCGCAAGGAGGGTGCACATAGACGGCTCCTTTGTCTTGACCTATGAGTTCTCGGAGAAAGAGAAGATCGTCAGGATACTAGACTTCGACCACCACGACAATATCTACGGGTGAACGTTTAGGCCCTCATCGCTTTTTCTTCCCCAGCGTCCCGATGTTCTTGTATGATTCTTGGGCCTCTTTGAGGGCGTAGTTCGCCTTGATCCCCTTGGCCGCGAGTAGCTCGATCATCTCGCCCGAGGACACGCCGGCGAATCTGGCGGCTTCGGAGAGGGAATATTTTCCTTCGGAGTATTTTTCTGCGGCTTTCTTTTTGCAGAGTATGTCCAGGCCTGCCGCCACCGCCTGCCGTATCGTGGCGGATCTTTCCAGATTTTCCGCTTCTGCGAGCTCTCCCGTCTTTTTCAGGGTCTTTTCGTCCAGCCTTATGCATATATTCTTCATTTTCCTTTTTTCTCTAGCAGGTCTCTCCTGCTCTTTATTATCTCTTCGCTGAGCCAGCCCGTCTCGGTTATGGAATCAAAAGCTTCCCGGGCTTTTTCCCTCGTTATCCTGTCCGAGTAATAGACGTCTAAGACCGCATCGAGTGCGATCATGTAGGGTATCCCCAGCGTCCGGCACACCGTCATGCTTTTCCGGTCGTCTGTCAGCACAAGAGGGCATTTCTCGGCTATTGCAAGAGCCACCGTCTGGTTTTCCCCGCAGGTTATTCCGAAAGAACTGTTCAGCTTCTCTTTCTCCTCCGCCGGCGCCTTCTTAACCTTTATTTTTCCTTCGGCGACAAGCTTTTCTATCACGAGCGAATCGGGACGCGCTTTCTCTTTACCCCGGACGGCGGATTCCTCGTAAACGCATTCAGGTATGGCCAGTACGTCAACTGAGGCAACAGTTTCAAGCACCGAAGCCTTGGCGAGCAGTATGAGCGTCGACGAATCCGAGACAATCATTGTAATCTATTGTAATAATAGTATTACAGAAATAAATACTATACCGGAGGGCTTATTCATACCCGATCCTACCATCCAACCCAATCCTCGCCGTCCTCTAATCGTGTCACTCCTTATCGATTATCTCCTCCATATACTATGGTAAAAAAGATTATTATTCGTCCGGTTCGCTATATTATCATGTTTAAGGCCTTTGTGGCGCTTCTTGCCGTCTTGTCCCTCGCGTTGCCGACATCTGCGGTTTCCTATTATGCCGACGTGTCGGTGGATCTTGACTCGTCGGGTTTGGCGACCGTCTCAGGCACGAGCAATCATCCCCTGCTTGAGCCCGGGGTTCGGGATTCCCTTACATCCAAAAAGGGAGGGGTCTGGCTGTTCAATCTGTCCCTCCCCGAGGGAGACATTTTTTCGGACTACGTTTATGCCGTGGATCTTCCGCCGGGGGCTTCCGTGAATTACGTCAGGGCCGAGTCGTTTCGCATAAGCAGCCGGGATGGGAGGATCCGTGTCAGCGGTTCGGGGAATGATCGGCCTCTGAGCGTGGTCATACAGTACCGCCTGGACGGTTCTGCGGCGCATACCGATTATTCAGGTTACCTGGCCGGGGCGGTCGCTTTGGTCTTGATTGTTTTGGCTGGTCTGTTGTTTGTATCAAGGAAGGAAAAAAAGCCTCTAAAGGTTTCCGCTGAGCAGCAGGCAAAGGAAGAGCCGCCGGTTGGCCTAGCCCCTCTGTCTACGCCTCTTTATTCCAAATACGAAGGAGTTCTTACCGACAGGCAGAGAGACATCGTCAGGATATTGTCCGAGTCCGGCAAGCCCGTGAATCAGGCCTCTATCTGCGAACGCCTGGATCTGCCGAAGTCCTCGGTTTCCCGCAACATCGCGTCACTGGAGGATATCGGGCTTGTGGAGAAGAAGCGGGTGGGTATGAGCACGTTCGTTTCATTGAAAGAACGATAGTTCCGGGTTTGTTCCGGCCTTTTCCGCCATCCACTTATCTGCTGTTTCATCGAATTGTTCTACAACGTAAAACAAAAAAAGGTGCGAAAAAATGAAGAAAATATTTAAAAGGTTTTTGGCCTACGCGGCTTTGGCCATAGTTTTAGGCGCCACAGTATGGGCGGACAACGACACGGACAATAGGACAGACGATCAGGTCACAGCATTCCATTCAGGCATCGGGGCCGAGATGCGCCTCCTGGAGCTTAGGATCTCTATTACAAAGAATATCCTTTGGGGCGAGAAGATCGTCTCGGCGATCAAGG
>CAIYYO010000246.1 GCA_903930485.1 Methanobacteriota archaeon | reverse complement strand
CAGAGTATCCAACTCGCCGATGTTGATTGTATCGCTGCTGGCGACAGAGATTTCGACCTGCGGCTTCGCAGGCTGGACGATTTTAAAGGATTTGTCTACAACGATTCTACCTATAGTGAAAAGATCCTCCATTTTATACTCACCTACATTTCGTACCGACGGCATCTGTATACTGGTGTAAAACGGTGTGGTGTAAAACAAAGGAGTACCCTTCTTGCTTAAGCTTAAATTCGCGAAGGACTGATTTATTTGAGTGCCGAGGCCATAGAAGTAGTACGTGCATTCCACGTCGTGGTTCACCGCATACTCGGCTGAATCATTGCCAGTAACTGTGTATTGGCCGGTGTTGTCCTTTACCAGGCCATTCACGTTAGAATCCGCCTCTCTTAGGCTGCATGCCAGGCCTACGTCTACGTAATTCGCCCCCCAACCCTGGTTATAATAACGGTAAATCGGTATCCCTGTAAGAGGGTCTAGCTCGCCGTTTCTGTGAGTCACATCCTCGGCATAGACGAGAAGCTCGGGTTCGTTATACGACTCATTATTTATACTTGCGTCAATCACGGGCCAGTGGGCCATCTCCTGGCCTCCGATTATAACTTCTACAACGATCCCGCTGGTGTCATTAAGAAAAGTTGTGACGTTCCAGAGTACCTGATCCGACAAATTATTTTTGATATAAGGTACTATCTCTCTTATAAACCCTAACTCTTTGCCTTCCTTTTTGATAGATATCTTATACAGTTTTACGTTCAGTACATCAGATGATAATTCATCAGGTTCAATGACGTACTCGGCGTTCTGAAGGTCCTCATAGATATTGTCGTAGCCCATCTCCTTCAGGTATTCCCTGAAGCGCTCCTGCTGCTCCTTGCTAGTCACGATAGTTCCTGAGTCGTTGAAATAGTAGTCGTACATATCCGGCGGAACGTAGACCGTCAAAGAACGAGGCGCCTTGAAAAGCACTCTGAAAGGCTTGTCAGGGTATAAGGGGCGGCCCTCTTTATAGGCATCCAACTTAGTCTTTAACAAGGAATATGCGAGTTCCCTTACATCCGGGACCCAGTAAATCGGGGGACTGTCCATGTCTCCCCCACTCTGCCAAAACTCTCCCCTGTTTACACCTTTCTGCACTCTCAGTTTATCCCCGGCGCAAACCTCTCCTTCCGCAACATATCCTTCCGAAGAGACAAGTTTTATGTCCTCTGGAATGGAGAGGCAAGTAAAGAATTCATCGCCGCCGATGCCGGTCTGCTCGCTGTCAAGCACGTAAGGGTAAGTGTCCGGTGAATAAAAATCAAGAAACTCTTTAGCCTTCACGGACCATACCGGATCAGCCTTCAAACATTCTCTGTAAGTAGAAAGCCCAGGATATTCTTGATTGATGGCGAAAAAATTTTCGCTTGTCTCCAACGCATAAGCACAGGATGAAACCAGGCCGAACAGCAAAACCAAAGACAAAAGCGTTTTCATTATAGAGAAGAGAACTTATTCTTCGATTAAATATGTCCTAAAGCCCTATAAAACCCTTTCAAGGAGGAGATTATTTATACACTATTTCCATGGATGGTCCGTCTCTTCCGCCTGCGTCGAACGAGACGTCTCGTTTGTCCCATTCGTTTTCTATAGAGCATGAGTTCTGTCCTTCTGTCTCCCATAGCCCTTCGACTCCTCGGATTTGTAGGGAGACTATGCCGTCGCTTGTTACTTTTCCTTTTACGATGTCTGAGACGTCGAATGAATAACTTCCGGTTTGTGGAACGTCGCTGGACGAAGACAGGGAGCCTGAGAGGTCGTATAACGGCTTGCATTCTCCGCAGTAGGGTTTCGTGCAGATATCGCCGCCGGGCAGGCATTTCACGGCCTCAGGAAGCTTGTCGACAGAGTATAGTTGAATCGTCTGTGCTTTTCCGATTTCCGACGCCTTCAAGTGGAGCGTTGCGCCGATTATCTGCGCGTCTTTCGGGATCTCCGAAACATCGAATCGCATATTAAATCGCTCGGTTGCCGGGGCGTAGAATCCGCTTGCGGTCTTGTAGCATTTGTATCCCGCAAACAAGCTTCCTTCGCTTGCAGAATGACAACTGTAGTAACTGTTGTCGCACGCCCCATGCACGCCCATGAGGTAAGATTGCTCCTTCAAAACGGGGCGGACGGTCTTTGAGTCGATCAACGTTTTCGTGACGAGGCCGGTCTGGCTGCGGCCGCAGGATTTGTAATCGTATGCGACCTGGACCGATAGGCTTTGGCCTTGGACCGGCGTAACTGAGAAGAGGCACTCGGCCTGCTGACCGGGCGCCAGGTTTTCGGAGTCGCAGGAGATCAGTTTTCCTTCGGGATTGGAATAGACGCTCTTGATTGAAACGTTAACGTCGCCCGTATTCTTGATAAGGATGCGGAAAGTATTGGGCGAGCCGAAGCTAACATTATCAGCGCCTGCGACTGAGACGTCGACCTTGGGATGAGGCGGGTCGACGACGTTTATCTGCCGGGTTAAATTGATTGTGCCGACCGTGAACAGATCATCCATGTTAGCCAATCCGGTCGGGAATCCGCTATATAATTGTTCTGCTACGCCTCTATTATCAGAGGTCTCCATTAGCCCGAGTTCTCGTACGGAGGGCATTTGGATGAGCGTGTATTCAGGTTGACTACATATAGACGAGTAACAGTCTGGAGCTACTCCGTAGAAATACATCGTGCATTCAACGCCATAGGAGGCATTATATTGTGCCAGGCCTCTTGATTGAAACTTATATTGGGTGCCTTTCGTCTCGGCTATGCCATTCGTCGAAAGGTTCCGTTCCTTTATGCTGCATGCAACGCCGACATCGACATAAGACGCTCCGAACCAGTTATAGAATCGGTAAATAGGCATCCCGGATAGGGGGTCTACGTCTCCGCTCTTGCGCGCGACGTTATCAACATAGACTGCATAACCACTTATTAAGGGCCAATATGCGATGTCTTGTCCTCCGGCTTCCAAAGCAACCATTGCACTTAGCCCGGAATTGTTTAGATATCTCTCATATGCCCATCCTGTAGATGATGCTGAAACATAATCCGATGAATTATAAAGCGCATTAAGATCGCCGGCATTTATTCTATAAAGCCGTATTGAGCCGATATCCGAGCCGTCTTTCTTTATCAACACTTTCTGTCCGTAAAAAGCCTGACCTGAATAGTCAACTCCCTGCTCCTCGACATAAGAGTACTGGGCGCCGGCTAAATCATCTGAGAACTTAGGATATCCCATCCCCCGGACATAGTTCCTAAGATTATCCTGCTGCTCTTTGCTGTGAACAATATCGGTCAAGCCGTAGCTCTCCAAGCTGAAGGCCGGTTCCGGCTGCACGTTAAAAAGCTCTTTGAGTGGGGTAACGGGATAAACATCATTCGAGTCCACGTAAGGAAATCCATTTTTAATTATGTCGATCTTCTTTTTCACCAGGTTG
>CAIYYO010000245.1 GCA_903930485.1 Methanobacteriota archaeon | reverse complement strand
CGAGCTTCGTCCCGGCCGGATCTTTTTTCTCGCAGACGACCCTCCAGACTATATCCCTCTCGGTGCCTATTCCCGCAGGCTTCCTGTTCCTGTAGACAATAACGGAGCTTACGCCTTTTTCCTTCATGAGAAGGGAAACGTCGTAAATCGTGTCGTCAACATTAAGAAAAACGACTCCCTCAGACATGCAATCTTTCACAAGAGCCATAGTTAAATCCTCAATAAGAAATACGAACCGAAAGCAGATAACATGGGCTGAGGCCCCCTTCAACGACCAAAGAACTTTTTAACATAAATGTCAGGCGCCGCGGTGATAACAAAATCCATATCCAGCGGAAAACATTTGGAATAGTTCCTCCATTTGAAACGCTCGTCCATCAGGACTATCGCGCCTTTGTCGGTCTCGCTCCTGATGCACCGTCCCGCGGCCTGAAGGACCCGGTTCATCGCCGGAAAAATATATCCATAGTCCCATCCCCGCTCGTATACGAAGTCGTAATACTCTATCAGCGCCTTGGTCTCCAGATTCGGGCTTTCAAGAGGCAGGCCTACGATGACCACAGCATCAAGCATGTTGTTGGCGTAATCCACTCCTTCGGAAAGAGACCCCGCCTGGACTCCCAGAAGTATTCCTCCGCATCTGTCGTTTTTCAGGTTCGCAAGGCGCCGGTACAACTCTATTCGATCGCCCTTGTCCATGGACTGCTTCTCTACAAGGACCTCTTTCCCGGTTTCATGGGCCAATAGATGCGTGTGAACGAATCCTAGTATCTGGTAAGACGGAAAGAACACCGCAGCGTTCCCAGGCACTTCGCGAATTATGCCGGCCAAAATCTCCGCGTAACGGCGGTACATCTCATCTGACCTGTCCCGAAACTTCGTCGTCACGCCCGGAACGATCAGCGAAAGCCTGTTCTCTTTCGGAAAAGGCGACCGATACTCTTTTTCAATAACGCGTTTTGGATCCAGACCCAGGAGGCTCGAGTACATTGCAAGCGGGAGAAGCGTTCCGCTCATCAGGATTGCAGTATGGGATGCGTCAAAGACCTCCTTGCTTGAGACCGACGGGTCGAGGCACCTGTATGACAACCGGGAATTCTTTTCCTTCCGGAATATTCGGGCGTATCCTATGTCTTCTTTCGCCCAGCTTTCAAGGAAATGCGAGACCGTCTTTGAATATGAACGATATCTGTTCGGCAGGCTTAGAACTTCTTCGGAGAGGTCGGAAGACAACGTGACCAGGTCCTTGTAGTCTAACTCGGTCTCGCCGGATATATCTTCGATGAATTCCTCTCGTTTGACGAATCTTTCTTCGCCGGCTTTCATCCCTTTGCCGAGTTTTTTCAGCGCCGCGCCCAGCGACTTGTAGCCGTCTATCAGTGCTTCGCTATCCAGGAACGCCGCCTCTTTGCCCGCCCGTCCTACGGAATAATCAGTAAGGTCCCGGCTCAGGGTCGAGCGAATCCTGTCCGGCAGGTTATGGGCTTCGTCGACTATGAGAACCGCATCTTCCAGATCTTTGTTCAACTTGGCGAGGAATGCTCGTCGGACTTTGGGAGAAAATATGTGGAAGTAGTCGCAGATTATGAAATCCGCCCCCTTGCCTGCTTCGATGCAGACCTCATAAGGGCACAGGCTGCGCGTCGAGCATATTTCCCTGACTTCTTCGGCATGAAGCGGCCTCTCTTTGACGAGATCTATTGCGTTGCGGGCTTCCTTCGACAGCTTCTTTTTGTGGACGCCGGAATAATACTCGCATCGCTCGTCCTTCTTCATGGCGCTGCAGAATTCGTTGAATTCCTTGTTGTCCAGGTCAGCGACCTTGTGCGGACAGGTCCACTGCTTTCCTATTATGTCGACCGACACGAATCCCTGGCAGGTCTTTTGCGCGATCTTCTTCAGAGTATCGACGACTATAGTGTGCTGGGTATGCTTCGGCGCCAGGAAGAACACCTGCTTCCCGTTCTCGAGAGCGTATGCGAGGGCCGGAGCGACTACCGCGACCGTCTTTCCGACGCCTGTAGGGGCGTGAGCTACGAGATGGCTTCCATTTACAAGCGCCGCCTCCACGTCCTGCATGAATTCCTTCTGCCCGCCTCGCACCTTCTCGAAAGGGAAAAGACTCATCGTAACAGTAATTCGATTAGGCTTAAAAGAAGGAGGTAAAAAGATATTACCTCAAGGTCAGCCGGCTCGGGAACAAGTGCGCGGATCCGTTAAGGCTTTCAAGCCTGCGTGCAATGGAAAGTTTTTCCAGCCTTGCTTTTACTTCGACCCGGGTCTGGCTGCTCATTCTACCAAAACATGCGTTGACTTTGCAAGCAATCGGGGACAGGTCAGGGTCCATTTTGTAGCGGCCGGTATATTTTGTGAAAAGCCTCTTGGCTTCATCGATGTCGCCGTCGTCCACGGCATTGGACAGGTCCCTCAGCACGTAATGGTTCGCCAGATGGATGTGTATCATCTCATTTCACCCCCATAGCAGTTGTAGGAATGATTTAAGAGGGAGGATATAAGACATATTGCCTAAAATAGATAGTTTACATGATATATTTGGAAAAATAGGTGACAGTATCGGATATCAATCTAATTCCTAAACCAAAAAACACATAAGGATAAAATTACTGAAGGCCAATGACCCGATGGTTTTTTCCTTCGAATACTTAGGATTAATTGATGAAAAAATGGGGAAGCAAACAAAAGACCCAGACCATCGCCAAAACCTTCGCCCTCCTTGCCGCAACATGGACAACGTCTTATATCATTTTCTACGCACTGCCCCAGGATCTTGCGCAGATCAAGACGGCCTTGATGACATATATGGTAATAGCAGGCCTGCCATCGATATTCCTCGGACCTCCTCTTTTGGCGACAAAAGAGCAAACCATAGACTATATCATACCAATGATCATGTACTGGCTCGCGGTATCGATGCTGGCGACGGAGATCTATGACTTAATCGGTCAAAAGAAAAACAGGAACCAAGCGATTGCTGAGACAGTATTCATACTCCTCCTGATGATCCTTATGGTTCTATACGTTCTTGTCGGATTGAAAATATACAAGTGCCAGATATAGCTACCGCTTGTACCCTATCTTCCTCAAAAGCTCCCTGCGCTCGCGGGCCTTTTCCTCGGATTCCACGCCCTGCGGAGAGCCGCCGTCGACCACGCCAATGATCCCCCGCCCGGACGCCGTCTCGACGATCGCGACCTGCAGCGGATTCGCGGTCGCGGCGAATATGGAGCATACCTCGGGCACGTTTTTGACGGCGTTGAGAACGTTGACCGGGTAAGCATTTTTCAGGAATATTAGGAATGAATGGCCTGCGCCGACCTTTAAGGCGTTCTTCGACGCAAGCGCCATCAGATCCTTGTCAGTGCCGTCGACGCGCACCAGGCGGTCGCCGGAGGCCTCACAGAACGCGAGACCGAACTTGATTCCCGGTACCGCATTAACCAATGCCTCGTAAATGTCTTCGACGCTCTTTATGAAGTGCGTCTGTCCCAGTATCACGTTAACGTCGGACGGCTTATCCAGATCGACGATCTCCAAATCCATGTAAATTTATCGGAGAGAAAGTATATTAGAGCTTCCAGACCTTGACCTTCAGGAGACCCTCATCAACCTTGTCGGCCGAGTAGCGGATCGCAACTGGGTAAGCTATCTCGGGCGCGTTTGTTCCGATTTTTTCCGGCGCAAAGCTCCAACGGCGGGCTGGTTCCGTGAGGTCCTGCACTTCTACCGAGAAGCCGTACCCAGTGATGCCATACAACGTCGCCAGGTCCGGATAATCTCCGGCGTATTGATCCAGCCGCCTGCTATCGAATAGCCCTGATTTGTTGCCGTAAATAAAAACACTTTTAGAATACAGCTCGTCGGACAGCCCCATTGCGGCCCCGTAACCGGCCTCGACCCGCCTCTGTTCGAGATTCCCGGCGACGATCCCATAGATGTAGGCGATAAAGATGAAGACTATTATGATCGCGGCAAGCATCGGGAAAATATCTTCAAGAGACATCGGGCCTATCTGGCCTCTTCTACCTATCCCCGAATAAGCCATCCTGTTAGGGATAGGTGTATTCAAGGCATAAAAAGCCTTCGGAATCCCGCAGGTATAAAGTGTCGCCGTCGTTGTTCCAGACCGCCTTGCAAAGCCCGCCCGAATCGAAGCACCAGTAAAGGTCTTGAGAAGAATCGGTGCCGCAGCCCGTGTGCACCGAAACTGCCAACCCTGCTTCGAGCTCGTAGGATGGGAAAATGTAAGTATGCCCTTTCCGGTCTTTCATCTCCCACCCAGTTAGATCGCACGATGTGTCGCATTTATTTTTCAGGCGGACGTATTCCTTGTTCGGATTGTCGCAGTCGTCGGGCGCAGTATAGTGGAATTCGTCCAAGACTACGCATTTGACGCATGCCTGCTTCCTTGCTATCCTGACTCCGTCGCCTATGTTCTTGATGATTATGGTGACGTTCTCTTCTGTCTCGTTTTTCACAGGCGTTGGATATTCTTTTACCGGCGATGCGAGGGATGCCCCACCCCTGGAAGGGCTGCACCTTGTCCCATAGATGTCGACGAGGATGCCTCTTTTTGCTCCGGAGACTATGTTCAATGAATAGGGATGATTCTCAATATATTGTGGAAACGTATACGTCGTTTCAAGGCCTGACGGGCCTGAATACGTTTTTTCTATCGCTGCGGCAAGGTCCTCAGCCTCCTGGTTCGCGGCATCGGATGCATTGACGCAGGACACGTATTGATAGATCATGTAAAGTAGGAGAATGAGCAGGACGACTGCCATCATTACGCCGATCCTTGAGATGCTCCAGGTCACGTAGCCCCTTTTGCACGAGGATATACGGTGTTTCATGCTATTTCAGATACCGTTATGGTCGGGCTGCCGTCTCCGGAAGCGTATTCTATTTTCAGGTGATATTTTTCATTCCTTCCTTGGAGGGTTGCCGGCTCGAAAGTTATCCCGTCTACTTTGAGCGGCTGCCCGATTGTTCCTTTGCCGTCTTTCAGGGAAAGGTTTCCGTCGCAGGAGATCTCGTAACCTGCGGGTATATTTACCCATAGAGTCCTTGACGAGCCTCCCGCCCCTGCGCTTAGAAGGTCTGCGGCATCGTATATCTTTTCGGCCGCGTCTACGGCGTTCGCGTGCTGCTGCAGATCCATGAGACTCTTAGCGATGCCAGTTCCCAGTGCCGTGACGAATACAATGACAAGTACGGCAAGAAGTATCATGAAGGGAGAGTCCTGCAGCCCCGACCCCCTTGTGTCTTTCAGGAAGCCAGGCTCAGCCCGAGAGTTCTTTGGATACATTTTCTGCGAACGTCTTGAGCCCTTCTCCGACAGTTTTCGTCGCATTCATCCCCGCGTCCTGGGTCTGGTGGAGCAACTGCAGGAGTATTATCAAGACTATCGCGGCTATGGTTATTGCTAGAACGAGCTTGAATACGAGGTCCGACGCACCTTTCTCATCCTTTATGAATTTGTTCAAAATGCCCATTTTAATCCGATATTTGTTTCATAGTTCCGTCCATTGCATTCTTTGCGCCGGATCTCATGGTGCTTGAGCTGTTCGAAGCTACTTCCAGGTTCACATGCATCAGCTGGAGCATTATAACGATAACGGCCGCACCCAAAGTAACGGCGAGCACCAGTTTTATCACCATCGAGGATGCGCCTCGTTCATCTCGAAAGAAGTTCCTTAAACTCTCCATTTCTGTGGCGATCCCGCAAAATAGAGCACCCTTACGCCGACTTGGAGAAGTTCGTCAGGTTCTCGGTGATCTGCCCTGTGGTATCGTTCAGCGTACTCGTCAGTTTTCTTCCGCCTGTCTGCGCGCTCTGCAGTACGTATAGCAGTATCACCAGGACTGCCGCTATCACCGTTATGGCAAGCACTAGCTTGAATACCGTGCTTGTGTCTCCTCTTTCGTCTCCTAGAAACTCTCGTATTTTGTTTGACATTTTACTTTTGTCGTTTATCTTTAAATTTATTAGTAAATTATATGTAATTTGTATTTAAATATTAAACAATATTTATAATTCTATAGATTAACCCCTAAAGCAGGTTCATAAGCCCGATTACATTATTTCCAGACATTTATTACTATTTAATGGCTTATTTATGAACAATTACCATAATATATACATAATTTATAAACATTTAATACATATATATTTCTATTATTTAACCTAGTCTACCTTCTGCAAATCCAAAATGCCTAAAGAAAACCAAAGCAGGATAAGCGATGCCGAAAAGATAAGAGACGAAGTCATGAAGCTGATCGGCAAAAAAACAAACACCGAATACGTCCCGCCCTGCGAAGAACGCTACGACATAGACCATGCAGTAGGCCTTACCACTTTAAGGATGAACTGCGAAGGATGCAGGCATTCCTCCAATCTTTCTGATGACGTATGCAGGAAACAAGTGATAACAAAGCTCATCCAGAACCCGGTAGACAAGATAGAATTCTCAAGACGGCTTACAACAGAAGAATACGAAAAAGAGGAAGTCGAGACCCTTAAAGAGATATCCGAGATCGCAGTCAACGCCGGCGGGGCATGTTTCGGCATATACCGGGAGGAGTGCGGCGAATGCGCCGAGAACGTGAAAAACCTGAGGGAGACGTTGATAGAATCGATCAAGACCGACCCGATAAAAGCTTATAGGGGCCTGGATTCCCCTGTTGAAAAAGAGATAGTTCATTTAAAGCCTGAATGCCGGAAGTGCGCGAACCTTAGGATAAGTACCCTTGACTACTTGAAGAAATCTCTTAAGGAGACGAAGCTTGTCGAAAAATCCCTTGATTACCCTGACCTGAAGACTTCGGATGTTTACCGGAAGATCTTTATCGCAAAGGTGAGGCCGTTCCTTTCCGAGGCAAGGATAGTGCTGGACCTTCCCGAAGACGCGAAGCCGCTCGGCAAGGAATATTTCGTATGCGGGGCGAGGGTCAGGCTTTACAGGATCCCTTCCTGGAACGAGGACCTTTATTACATAATACCTCCGGAGTACGAGCTGCGGTCTAAGCCCGAAATCCTTGAGCTTCTTATCCAGACGAGGGATTGGCTTCTCAAGACGGCCGGCAGCCAGATAGAGTCGACGGATACGTCTCAGAGCGCGAAGAAGAAGTTCGAGGCTCTTTGCAAGATAAGGCTTCTGGAGGAGGCTTCTCTTAAAGGGATCTTGCTCGGCATCAAGGAAACCAATGAGTTGGTCTCTACTCTTATAAGGTGCACGCGAGGCCTGGACGTGATTGAGCTCCTCTTGAAAGACCCGAATATTAACGACGTGTATGTGAATTCGCCGATGGAGACGACGCCGGTCTACGTCAAGCACCGCGACCATGACGACTGCAGGACCAACATTTATCTCTCCGAGGACAGGGGCAACAACTTTGTCCTGAAATTCGTGCTAAAGAGCGGGATAGGTCTCTCTCCTAATTCTCCGATACTGGACATGGACCTGGAGGAATTGAAGACGCGTGTCAGCGTGATAGCGCCGCCGCTTTCGCCTGACGGGATCGCTTTCTCTCTGCGGTGCAAGAACGAGATCCCCTGGACGATGCCGATGTTCGTCGAGAACAAGATGATATCGCCGCTAGGCGCCGCCCTTCTGACTTTGATGGTCAACGACCAGGTGGCGCTTCTCATCGTAGGCGGCCGCGGAACCGGCAAGTCGTCTTTTCTCGGGGGCATCATGTCGTCGATGAATCCTAAGTACAGGATACTGACTCTTGAAGACACCTTGGAGCTGCCTGTCCCGGAGATGAACGCGATCGGTTTCCGGGTCCAGAGGATGCTGTCTAAGCCGATAACCACGAGCGAGGGGATAAACATCACCGCAGATGACGCGCTGAGGTCTTCTTTGCGTATGGGGGAGTCGAGCATCGTCGTCGGGGAGGTAAGGGGACAGGAAGCCAGAGTATTGTACGAATCGATACGTGTCGGAGCTACCGGCAACACCGTCCTAGGAACGATCCACGGGAGAGGCCCGAGAGACGTTTTCGAACGAGTGGTTTACGACTTGAACATCCCGGCGACGTCTTTCAAGGCCACCGACGCCGTGGTAGTGACGCAGAGGCTTCCGGTAGGTCGGAGAGTCAGCGAGATCGCGGAGCTGAACAAAGACGTAGACATAGAGAGCATAGGAAGCGGAGCCCAGGCCGATAGCCTTTTCACGACCCTGATGGAGTACGACAGCGAAAAAGACTGCCTTGAAGTGCCGCAGGGCTTGGATCCTAAAAGCTCGCAGATTATCAGGTTCGTCGCCGGCCGGAGGGGAACCACTCTCGAGCACGTGTGGAAGGAAACTTTGGTGAGGTCGAAGATGTATGAAAAGATCATCGGCTGGCACCGTGTTACCGGATTGCATGAAATCCTTGAGCTTAAGGCTTCTGCCGACTACAATAAAAAATATTTGTCGATGGTGGACGACCAGAGATACAGGGACGGAGGCAGGTTCCGGGACGTGGATTACGACAAGATCTTCGACAAATGGGCTGCCTGGGCCGAGAAATACGTTAAGGCGTTGAAGGCGAAGAAGGCTTGAAGAGAACATGAAAAAGGACCGTCCAACGCTGTTCGAAAGCTTATGCCGTCTGGCCTACAGGCATCTTGGAAAGACCGTCGAGCAGGAGAAAACGTCTAAACAGGACAAGCTCCTTGAAGACACCTTGGACCTTCTCGAGATCAAAGTAAAGCCTAAGGAGGTGCATGCTCTATCCCTTGGAGCAGCTATAGTCTTATTCATCCTCATCCTGGCGATGGTATTGGTTTCGATGGTCTCTTCTACTCTGTTCACGCCTTTGTACGTCTTCTTTCTCATTCTTCCGTTGGCCGTTTACCTGTACGTCGAGAAATACCCGCAGATACTCCTGGAATCGAAGAAGACCGAGATGCTGGGGCACATACCAGCCATAGCAAGCTACCTTGTCATCTCTCTACGCATCAGCCCGATAATCGAGAAGGCGGTCGAGTTCGCTTCAGAGCATACCCCGGGTTTTCCGAAGAAGCTTTTAAAGAGGATGGTCTTCGACATAGACATGGGCAGAAGCTCGAGCATCGTCGAGTCTTTGTCCAAATTCGCAGACGAGTGGGGCAATATCCCTGAGTTCAAGGCCTTCATGCAGCTCTTGATTGCCTCGACGCTGGAATCCAGCGAGAAGAACCGGTGGATGATGCTCGACAACGGGATGAACGTCCTCCTCAGCGGGCTGCGAGAAAGGACAGATACGGCTTCGAGAAAGCTCGAAACGCCCATCCTCGTTGTTTTCACATTTCTTGTTATACTCCCGCTCATTTTCATAGGCCTTGTACCCGTGATGCCGACCATCGGGATAGAGGTCTCGCCTCTCGTAATATTCTTCCTCTACGACGTCGTCCTCCCAATACTATTATACATCGCCGTCAGCTTCATCATAAGCAGCAAGCCCATAACATTTCCGCCGATAGAGATCCCCGCAGAGGAGTACAACCGATTCTTCGGCATAAAGGCCGGGAACAGGCCGGTAAGGTACGCCTTTTACGGAGTGATAGCACTTATCGCCGCCTCTATTTGCCTTCTCGGCTTTCTCGACCTCGGTTCCTCGCTGCGTGACGAGGCGCCGAACTATCCTTTAGGTACGTCGCTCATCCTCATCGGCATAACAGTCGGTTTGGGCATTTACTTGGTAGGATCGTCTTACAGCGTAAAGAAAATGAGGGACGAGATAAAGGACATAGAAGAAGAATTTTCCGAAACCCTCAGGCAGCTTTCAGTTCTTTTGTCGAGCGGCCGGCCCCTTCCTAACGCAATGGCGCACATCTCGGACCTGAACAGGGGACGCACGGCCAACATCTTCTCCATGGCAGCGAACAACATCCGGCTGTTCAATATCGACATGCGCGAAGCGTTCTTCGGAAAGAGGGGAGGCTCGGCCTCAAAAATATACTCCGAGATGATACACAGCTCCCTCGACACCATCGTATCGATGTCCGGCAGGAATTCGAAATCCATCGCCTCGGTGATAATACGGCTGTCCGAGCACATAAGGAATATGCGGACCGTCGATGCCGAGATGAAGAAGATCATCGGCAACGTCACAGCGTCCATGGTGATTATCGCAGTGTTCGTCGGCCCCCTCGTGGGCGGGGTAGCTACAAGCCTCGGCTATCTGCTATCCAAGACCTTGAGCGAAAGCGACGTCTCCGGGCTCGGCTTCGGAGGCCTTGTCGTAAAGACGCTGAACCCCGAGGTCATCAAACTGGTGATAGGCATCTACGTCCTAGAGACGACGGCTATCCTTGCCATGTTCTCGGACGACCTGATATACGGCAGGGATGCCGTGATAAAGAAATACCATCTCGGGATCTATCTCCCGGTAGCGGCGATCATATTCTCCCTGACGGTCGTGGTCATGCAGCTCGTTTTTGAAGGCATGATGTGATTCCCCGCGGGAATCAGGAAAGCAGGATCCACAGGAAATCAGCATACAGAGAAAGCAGCAGGGCGGCGGTTATATAGGGCATCAACAGGAAGCTCTGGTTTACCTTAATGGAACCTCCAAGATCGGCTTCATGCGTTTTCAACTCCTCTATGTCCCTTTCTGAAAGGCCTGCCGGGGTGGGACGGACGATATAGTTTCTCCTGGGCTTCAGAATCGAGAGAAAGGAATACATAAGGGAAGGATTGACTTCCTCGCGGATGATCGAGCCGTCCGTGGTGTATATTTCCTCGGCCACCGATATCCCTGTCTTTAAATCCTTGATGGGCATATTTTTCGTGAAAGGGATCCTTGAGCCTGCTGCATAAGCCGAAAGGAGGAATGCTATGCCAAGCGTTTGCTTGTTCGAGAGCAGTTCGTAGGCAATGTTCTGTTTAGACGTCAGAGATAGTGCCGCGAACCCTAGAACGGCTATGAGAGCCGATGAAACCAGGAATTTCCTGTACGAGCTCCGCTCTATTACGGAAAGGAGAAAGATAACCGGCCACGAAACGTAAATCAAGGCAGGTATTCCTGCCACGGCCGCCAATCCGGTCCCGATCAAGGTAGACGCCATGATATAGATCATCGGGGACGTCGTGAGCCTGAAAGCGTCTATTATCTTTCCTTCTTTCAGGAATTTGGTTAATCCCATGAAAAGAAAACGCAATAGGAGCAGCAGCCCCATGTTGAAAAGTACGGTCACTGCAAAAACCTGAGAGGAATAATAAGGCTGGCTCACCCCAAACAACCCCTCCAGCGCCGGAGGATAAACTAGTATCAGGGATGCGATGGCCCAGAATATCTTGGCGTCTCCGCCCGACCATGCCTGGACGTACCAGAAAACGAACCCGATGACGAAGCCTGCTGCGAAATTCAGAAGATACAGCCCGAGGTATGACGAGTCCCCTGAAAAAACCCGGAGGATCATCAGAATAAACGATGCCGCAAGCATTCTATTAGTCAGCCTATTAGGGATCTTCCCGGTCGCCAGGTCGGACCTGAGGGCGATAAAACAGCCGGCCAGCGCCGTCAATACCGAGAATAGATCGAGCAGGGGTTGCATCACAAAAGCGGCAGGATACCTCGGCCTTTTAGGCCGAGGATGGATGCTCTCAACCTGCCGCTTTTGAGAGCAATACTGCGGCCTTTAGACCACAGTATTTTATTGTCCGCTATTTACTTTGTTCGTTCCACTATATTATCCTATAAATGCTTGCCATGATCAACCCAGACGTCTACAACCGGATAAACCAGGACATAGAGGAGCGCAAGCTCATCATCATATTGTGCAGCTGCGTTATCGAATACAGCGGCAGGTCCCGTTCGACGATAGGCTTAGGCCACCGGCTGATCACCATCAAGAAGGATTCTACGCTCCTGATCCACAGCGTCTCCGGCTACAAGCCCGTCAACTGGATGAACTCTCCGACCGAGACCGTTGCGGAATACGCTGGCAGCGACGTTATCTTGTACAGCCAGAGGACCAAGAAGCCCTTCGAGGAGATGAAGGTCATAGTAAAGGAGATAGTCGACTACAAGTCTTACTCCGGCCTGGTGGACGACGAAAAACTGGATCTCACTCATTCCGAGCAGGACCTCCAGGATTACCTGGTCAAGAACCCGAAGCTCGTGCACCCGGACTTCAGGCTGATATCGACAGAGCACCAGTCCCCGCTCGGATTCTTCGACATGTACGGCAAGATCGGCGACAAATACGTCGTCGTTGAATTGAAGATCGAGAAGGCCGGGCTGCCCGCCGCCCTGCAGATAAAAAGATATACCGAATGGCTCAAAACATACATCGGCGAAGCCCACGGGATACTCATCGCGCCAGGGATCACGCCGAACGCCTTGAACCTTTTAAGGAAGGACGGGATAGACTACAAGAAGATCAACGTCGAGAGCCTAGACATAAGGCACATAAAGGAAAAGACTTTGAGGGAATGGTTTGAATGATCAATTTATCGCAGGCAGAAGCAGATTGTCAACAGGACAGTAATCGTCGGTCAGGAGGATGCCTTCCGCCGGCTCGGTCTCAAGCAGATGGCCCGCATATTCGCCTAAATGCGTTATTCCGGTTTGCTTTGACAGATTCCCTGCGCCTTCGATGAATTCCTGCCTTGTCAGGCGTTTGCCGGATTTTGAGGCGATCATTATGACGTTTTGTAGTTCTTCAGGATCCGACTCTACGGGGAATACGTAGACCGTGGGAAACACTGCTTTGTACGTCCGGTATTCCGCATTGAACAAGCCTGATTTTGGGCCCGTGATCGCGGAGTGGAAATTGATGATCACCGACCCGTTTACGGTCAGACGGTCCTTTACCGTGCCGATGAATTCCTTGGTCATAAAGTGGTAGGGGACCGTATTTCTCGAAGAGAACGCGTCCAGGACTATCAGGTCGTATTTCTTTGGCGTATTTGCAAGAAATGTCCTGCCCTCTTCGGCATATATCTTCATCTTTTCATCGGCCAGAAGATCGAAATATTCCAAAGCTTCTTTGTTCACTTCCGGATCTATGTCGACCACATCTATGTTATCCTCAGGATATGCTCCTCGGAAACGCTTAGGCCCTGTCCCGGCGCCCCCGCCCATGAATAGGACATCGGATATCCCGCGATCGAGTACGTAAGGCAGATGGAAGTAATCGGTGTATTGAAATACCGCATCGGTTGAGTTGGTAAACATGCCTCCGGTGTAGGATCCGTCAAGAAATAGAAGCCTCTCGGACTTGTTGACGTCTTCAACGACCTTTACCTGATAGTATGCTGAGTCCTTTTGGAACAGGATGGAATAATCCGGAGCCGCTGTGCTGTAAGTCGAAAGGGAAAGAGACGCTACGACAAAGGCCGCAGACCATAGCAGAATAGGCGCCAGAATCTTTTTCCCTGAAGAAATCAAGGCCGAGAGTATGAGGATGGCGCTTAATAGGTATATTATCGCCTGAACCCCTATTTCGGGTATCAGGAAAAATGACGTGAGAAACGTTCCGGCTATGCTCCCCATCGTGGAGATGGCATACAGGTTTCCCGCAGTATTTCCGATGGCCTCCAGGTTCTTGGCTTCGAGCTTAACGGCGTAAGGAGACACCATCCCGAGATAAACGCTTGGAGCCGTGAACAGGAACAGAACCGAAACAAGGGCTCCGTACCTCATACCCATCAGATACACCAGGGAGGGATCTAGCACAACGGGAGAGAGAAAGGGGATTAAAGCGATGAGGAAACCGGCCTTTAACATGATCATGGAAAGGCCGTGGAATGATGGATCCCTATCTGCCGCCCTTCCGCCGAGATAATAACCAAGGCTGAGAGCGCCCAATATCACCCCGATAAGGCTCCCCCACGCATACAAGGAATTTCCGTAGAAAGGAGCGATGACCCTGCTTCCGAGGATCTCAAGAGCCATCACAACGGCTCCGCAGACGAAAACCACGTATTTGAGTTTCATCTCTGGAGGCTTTTTGCGATGAGGCCGGCCACGCTTACCGCACTGATGCCCCCCCTGTCGATTGTGTCGGTGCATACCAGCGAATCCACCGCGGACTTAACACCTTCCACCCCGTGCGAGAAGACCCCGTGAACGCATCCCACGCTAACCGACGCCGCCCCCTGGCTTTTCAGGAGCCTGGCGGCCTCGATGATCGTCCCGCCCGTGGATATCATGTCGTCTAGGATCAATGCGTCCTTTCCCGCAACCGAGAGCTTCTTGGTCTCGATCAAGACTTTTTCGCTCGTCAGCCGCTTCTTCTGGAGGAAATCGAATTCGCAGCCTATCGCCTCTGCCGCGTGCTTCGCGTAGTGGAGAGAGCCCTTGTCCGGCGCTATAAGGACCGGATTCTTTAATCTGTCCTTGAAATAGGCGGCGAGCAACGGGAACGCGTCTATGTTCGTGAGTTCTATGCCGTGGAATTGAAATGAGCCTTCCTTGTCCAGGAAGTGGCAGTTCACCGTTGTCAGGGTGTCCGGGAATTCGTGCAATACCTTGAGGACTGTCTTGGCGCTCAGGGCCTCGCCTTCGTTGAATGACTTGTCCTGCCTCGCATATCCAAGATAGGGGACCACGGCATGTATCTTCGAGGCTCCGCGGTCCCGCAAAAGGTCCATGAAAAGGATAAGTTCCACCAGGTTGCCGTTGCCGAGCGTCGACTGGACGAGAACGCATTCCTCGCCTTTTACAGGGGTGAGCGCTCGCAGGTATATCTCGCCGTCAGGGAACCGGTCTATCTTGGCCTCGCCCAACCTGGCGCCCAGACCGGCCGCCACCTTGCGCCCTAGACTAACGCATGAGCTTCCTGAGAATAGGATCATGTTAATAGAAAAAGCAATTAAAGCAGATAAATAAAAAAAAAGAAAATATATAGAAGTTCTTTAGAACTTCTTTACCCTTTCGACGCCTTTCTTGCTGACTTTCGGCTTCTTCACTTTCGCAGGCAGCCATGAGGGCCTGTCTGCGGGTGCTTCTACCATCTTAGTCGAGCCTGCGAATGAGTGTATGCTGTACGTCCCGTCCTTGTTCCTTCGGCCTCTTTCACGCAGCTTGATCTCGGTAAAGCCCCTTGTCGCGGCTTTTAGCGCAGCCTGCCTGGGCGTCTTGCCGGTGAATATGTGCTTCACCTTCCCTTTCTTCAACTCATAGTATTTTACTTCCGCTTTTTTCTTTGCTTTTTTTGCCATTTTTTAAACACCTGTATTTTGTTTTTTGGTTTAATGTTATAAATTATGCACGACTCTTTAAAAAGCAGGGTGGGTAACGGTGGGTGGGGAGCAGGATAGCAAAAACCGGGAAAGCCGTCGGATAAGCGATATATAAATTAATATCCTGTAAACTAATATAATATACACAAATCAGATGAAAACCCTTGTCTTGTGCGTCGACAGAGACAACGACATAGGAGAGAAAGCCCATATAGAAGGCCCGCTGATAGGCGAAGAGGCGAACCTGAACGCTGCCAGAGAGCTCGGCCTTGCCGACCCGGAGGACACGGACGTCAACGCTCTCTTTGAGGCGGTGAAGACTGCAAGGATCCTGGGAGCCGAGGTCGTAACGCTGGTGGGAGACGACGACGTCGGCCTGGTCTCCGACGAGAAGATAGCGAAGCAGCTTGACGCCATTCTTGCGAAATTCAAGCCCGAATCCGTCGTCCTGGTGACCGACGGCGCAGAAGACGAGCAGCTGATTCCGATAATACAGTCAAGGGTCAAGATCAATTCCGTGAAGACCGTCATTGTCAGGCAGAGCAAGGAGCTGGAGAAAGCGTATTTCACGATAACGAATTTCCTGCGCGAAGTGGAGAAGGACCCGAACCTGGCGCACCTGATCTTCGCGTTGCCGGGACTCGTCCTCCTGCTGATAGCTGTCGGCGCGGCGTTGAACGTCTTCCTGCAGACGATGCTGCTCCTGCTCGCGATCCTGGGGATTTATCTCATTATCAAGGGGCTGGGCTTCGAGGAAGAGTTGTTCTCGAGGTCTTCGGAATTCCTGAGGTCGCTGTCTATCGAGAGAATCAGTATTATAGCCTATGTCCTCGCCTTCGTGACTTTGATGGTGGGCCTGGCCTTCAACTACGACGAATTCGTCAAGACGAATCCGGTGGGCTTGTTCGATTCCATCAAGACGGCTTTGACGCTGAATTACGCCGACCTCGTGCTGCTTGCGTTCGTGATCGCCATAGTGGGCAGGATTATTGATGAATACTCGATGGAGAGGTATCTTTCCATCAGGAGATACATAATCCTTCTCGCGCTCATCGTCCTTATAACCCTTACGGCGCAGTCCGGGGCTTATTACCTCGTTGAAAAGACGACGACGGCGAAGCTGACGGAATTCGGGTTCTCCATATTCCTGTCTCTCGTGTTCTTCGTGATAGTAGTGAAGGGGACCGAATTGATCTTCATCGAGGAGATCAACGCCAAAAAGAGGTGGATAAAGGAGTATGCCGGGAAAAAGGTCGTTAACAAGGAGGGAGCTGAATTAGGCAAGGTCTCGAAAGTGCTCCTCGACGATTCCAGGTTCGCTGGCGTAAAGGTCGGCAGGAAGAAGATAGAGAAGGAGAACATGGTCTACGAGAACGGGATAATAGTATCCCAGGCCTGAATGTTTCTTTCGGAAATCGGAGTATATTAGTCCCCACGGGTAAATACGTAAACTGATGGAGTACAGACTACTGCTTGCCGCGGCATTGTTTTTCTTTGTCGTGACGCCGGTTTACGCGGGCCCGATCTCAACGGAGCTGAAGGGCGTCTATGATTCCATAGTCTGCAACATGGCCTGCTTTATCGAATACGTCATCCTCGCGATATCTGCCGTCGTCATCGTCCTCTCGGGCTTTCGCTACATGACGTCCGACGACCCCGGCGTAAGGCACTCTATGAAGAGTTATATAATGTATGCAATGGTGGGCCTCGTGCTGGTTTTGATAGCCCTGCCCGCATTGAACATGTTCGTCGAAGGGTCGCAGCAGGGCCTGACTAAAAAGGTCTTCGCATCCTTCAATTGCGCATGCACGCCCCATCACCAGATAAAGGAATTCTTCGACGCCGTCTCGTGCCGCGTAATATGCCTGTTCGAATACGTCGCAGCATTCGTCGCGGCATTGATAATCCTTGTGGCGGCTCTAAGGTACATGTCCTCCGGAGATCCGCATCTCAGGGCAGTGATGCGCGGCTGGGTCATTAACGCGCTTGTCGGCCTGCTTTTCCTTGGGATAGCGATCCCGGCCCTGAATTACGTGACCGGCGGGGCTATTTCTCCGTTGAATTGCGATTGCACCAACCTTGGGTCGTATTCTTTCGTCATCGGGGGAACAACCTCGAAATACGTCGCCGGGGAGGCATGCACTGGAACCGATTGTCCGTGCAGGGAAAACCCGGACAAGCTCTGCTGCGCCGGCGGGAAATGGACGGCTGATGCCGCAAAGTACGGCCAGCTTTGTCAGATAATCGTCATAAAGAGCGCATGCGACGACAAATGCAACTATGTCTGCGGCGAAGGGATGAATATGAAAACGTGCAAGCAGCAGGAGAAATGCAAGACCTGTCCCGGAGGCTGCTGCTGCACGTATGATCCGACATGCACCGCCAAGGTCGGCCTGACTTTGGGCTCTTTCCAGGGCAGGAGCGAATCTTCGGTCCCGTACAGCACAGTCTATGCGACTCTCAGCAACGGATACGTGAACAGTGCCGGAGCCAGCGTGTTGTGCGAGAAATGCGGGCTGGACTGGGGCGGGGTCGACGGCCCTAAACAGGTGGATTCCGCCTCCACGAGCGAGAAGAATTTCTATCCCGGCAACGGCGATTACACGGTGTCGTACGGGTGTTTGTGCGACACGGTGACCGTCTCGGCCGCGGCCAAAGTCTCGGTGAACGCGCCTGTCCCGAACCCCACAACTAAACTGAAATTCGTTTTCGTCCAGCTTGGCTCATGGAATTCTCTGAGCTTCACGGACAAAGCCAACGAAGTCGCAAACCTGATCAAGACGCTCACACCCCTGAAGAACTGCCCTGCCAAAGTGGAATTCAGCACTACCGACAAGCAATGCGCCATCACCATCCCGGCCACGGACGCGGAATGCTCTGCCGGGGCTTTCCAGGAAAAGCTCATGGAGACGATAAAGGCCTGCGGCAAAGACAAGACTTCGGATGCGACCTATTTCATCGGGATGGAGGACCTCAGCACCTGCGGAGGCGAGATAGGCGGCTTCGACTGGCCGGGAAGCGGCGTCGTTTACACTCAGGGGGCGGCCGAGCCTGATATGCCTTATTACGCGCTGCACGAGCTGGGTCACGGCTGGGGACTGAACGACGAGTACAGGGACACGTGCAGGTGTTTTCCGCATGACGCCAACTCCAAAGCCAATTGCCTTGACGCCCTTATCGGCGGAGGAGACGCCAGCGAGAGCAAATGGACAGGATACTGCGCAGGCGGAACCCTGTGCTCGTCTAATCGGGACGACGGAACATGTTTCGGGAATAAAGACCCTGCAGGCGGCAGATGCATTATGAGCGCGGCCAACGCTCCAGGTCCGAGGGCTTTCTGCCAGAAGTGCATGGATTATCTCTCGACGCTGCCGGCCCTCCAGTGCTGACCAGCCGTCGCTATATCAGCAAACCAGTGATTATCTCCACCAGGTTGCCGAGGTAGACTGACGTTAGGAATGCGAGGAACAATACAAGCGTGAACTTGATGCCTCTTTTTATTACTATCCTGCCCGGAAGCTCTCCCTTTGCAGACAGTTCCTGGATCTTTTTGATAGCGTCCGGGCTCATGCCTTCGATGTCTCTCTTGCTCGCGATTGTTTCGTTGCCGCAAGCGAGGTCTTCTGCCGCGACGTCGCCTTCTCGCAGGTCCTTTACATCCTTTGACTGCCTGAGTGCTGTTTTCTCGACCGCTTTGAGGTAAAGCGCGACGGTGAGCATGACCGGCAGGAGTAAATAGAACGAGGCCAGCTTCTGGAGGTTTACGAGGAATGCAAGGAGCGAGGGGGACAAAGACGCTATCAATATCGCCTTTGTCCTGGCCTTTCCAACGTAGGCGCCGAATTCCTTCCGCGTGTCGGGATTATTGAAGCCGATAACGAGGCCGTAGATCGCGGCATACGGGAACGCTATGAAGATCAGGTTTGTCAGGTACGACAGGTAGTAGGGATAAAAGGAGAGCGCGGCCTGCGGAAGGTATCCTATATGGTTGAGGGATCCGAGGGCGCAGCCTATCCCTGCTAGGACTTTCACGTCTCCGCCGCCCCATTGCCCGAGGTAGAACATTAAGAACCCGGCTATGAAAAAACATGCACCCATTATGAGGGAGTCGGTCACAAGCGAGGTGTCATTGAATGTGTAAGAGCCGTAGGCCGCAAGCAGGATCATCACAACCGTATAGCCGTAGCTTAGTCCGTCCGGGACTTCTCCGGTGCGCAGGTCGGCCAGGCTGGCGAGTCCCAGGAACACGATAGATGCGAGCACGACAAGCACGGGTAGTAGCAACATTTTCAGCTCTTATTAATCCTGCATTGTTTATAATTATTAGATTAAGACGCTGGTGCTATATAATAAAACCGATCAGAAATGGCCAAGATAATCTGCTTCGACCTCGAGGGGCCGCTTTCGCCGCAGGACAACGCTTACGAAGTGCTGGGGCTGATAGACGCAGGGCACAGGATATTCGAGGCTGTCAGCAGGTACGACGACATACTCACGCTGGAAAAGAGGCGAGGCTATGAGCCCGGAGACACTCTTTCGCTGATAGTCCCTTTCCTGATACGCCACGGGATAACCGAGGAACAGATCAGGAAGGTCTCGGACAATGCGAAGATAGTCGACGGCGTCAAATACACGATTGACCGGCTGAAGGAGACAGGCTGGGACCCGTACATTATTTCCACAAGCTACCGGCAGCATGCCCACAACATCGCCGGGAAGATCGGAATCGCGAAGGAGAAGGTTTATTGCACGCGGCTGGACCTTGACCGTTACGTGAGAGAATTGCATGACGCGGATTCGTCGCTGATAGAGGAAGCCGAGATAGACATACTCGACGATCTTTACCCTGACCTCAACGACGAGAAAAAATTGAAGGCAAGGCTCGACAGATTCTTCTGGAAGGACCTCTCCAAGACAGGCATCGGGCAGGCTATGAAAGAGGTCCGCGTCGTCGGAGGCCAACGGAAGCTCGACGCCGCCAAAGACGTCGCGAAGAAAACGAAAACGAAACTTAAGAATTACATCGTGGTCGGGGACAGCATAACGGATTACAGGATGCTCGGCGGGGTCAGGGACTCGGGCGGGGTTTCGGTAGTATTCAACGGCAACGTGTTCTGCATGCCTTACGGGGTCGCAGGCCTCGCATCGACGGACATGCGCCTCCTGCTCGCCCTTACCGCGGCCCATGAACGCAAGGGAAAAGCAGGCGTGTTGGAAACCGTCAGGGAATGGGAAACCAGGCGCGACGCATTCCTGAGCGAGCCCTCGAAGATCCCTGAAGAATATGCAACGGCCGACGTTAGAGAATTCCTGGACGAAAACAAAACTAACAAGGATTTCTTCAAGCCGGCCTACCACCTGCTCGAAGGCATAAGCAAGGAAAAAATGGAAGAGATCCTCATCACCCATAAGAGAGCGCGGTCACTCGTCAGAGGCGACGCCGCAAAGCTCGGCTGAAAAAAAGTAAAAAAATGGACGTCATCGGCTTCGGCGCATTAAACCTGGACAGGCTGTACATGGTGGAAAGGATCGCACGCGAGGGGGAGCATGTGCCGGTCAGATCCGTGTGCGAGTCTCCAGGCGGCTCTGCGGCCAACACGGTCGCAGGGCTTGCGAGGCTGGGCCTTTTGACGGGCTTCATCGGCGCGGTCGGCCGGGACGCGGAGGGCAGGATGCTCCTCGAAGACTTCAGGAGGAACAACGTCGACGTCTCCGGGGTTTCGCTTCTGCCGGGAAGGACCGGGATCATCATCGGCTTCGTCGACGCGAAGGGGGAGAGAGGACGCTTTATCCCTACCCCGGAGCCAACAGCCTGCTCTCCGAGAAAGACATAGACCTGGATTACGCGGCCAAGGCGTCGTTCCTGCATATCACTTCATTCGTCGGCGACAAGCAGTTCATGCTCCAGAAAAAGATAGCAAAAAAACTCCCTGACGTGCGGATCAGCTTCAGCCCCGGGGACCTTTACGTGAAGAAGGGACCGGGGAGGCTTTCCCAGCTCGTGAAGAGGAGCAGCGTCCTGTTCCTGAACGAATCGGAGGCCGAAGGACTTACGGGCGAAGGCTACCGCGAAGGCGCGGAAACACTGCTGGACAAGGGCGCAGGTATCGTCGCCGTAACCCTGGGGTCGCGCGGATGCTTTGTCGCGGGCTCCGAAGGCTGCTACGACGTCCCTGCCTACAAAGTCCCGGTCGTCGATACTACGGGCGCAGGCGATGCGTTCGCGGCCGGATTCCTCTACACGCTGATAAGGGGCGGCTCTCTGTTCGAAGCCGGAAGGAATGGGAACAAGGTCGCGTCCCTGTGCATCCGGAAAGTGGGCGCAAGGACCGGGCTGCCTACGGGAAGCAGCCTTAAAAGGTTTATATAGGTCTTTTAAGTAATAATAAATTCATGAAGAAGGCCGTGATCCCGTCGATCGTTTTACTTTCAATCCTCTGCCTCGGCCTTACCCAGAACTTTTCTCTAAAAGAGGGTACGGTGAAGCCCATGCCTTCCAATGCGCTGCAGCAGGCCGCCTTTGTCGACCTGAACAAGTTTTACCTGCCCCCGGAAGCGGCCAAATACGTCCAGAAGAAATACCCGGACGGCCGGGTGCCCCTGCCGCTTGATCCCGTCGACGAGAAAGCGCTGCAAAAATACCTGAGCCTGGGCAGATACATCGTCGAGCTGAGGGAGGAGCCCTTGTCCGAATACAAAAAAGAGGCCACAGGACTGCAGTCCCTGGAAGACCACGTCGCGAAGATGACCGACGAGCACCTAAGGGTTGCGCAGCTCCTAAGCCTCGCAGAGGGCAAGCCGTCGGTCAGAAGGGAATACATGAACGTGCTTGACGGAATGTCCCTGGAAAACGTTTCGGAAAAAGACGTCATATACCTCGGCTCGCTCGACGCGGTCAAAAAGATATATCCCATAAAATCGTATCACATCACGCTCTCTGAAAGCGTGCCGATGATCGGCGCGGCCCAGGCATGGGGGATGAAAGACGCCCTGGGCAGGAACATCACGGGCAAAGGCGTGACCATCGCCATCGTCGACACGGGGATCGATTACACGCACCCGGACCTCGGCAACTGCACGGGCAGGCGGCTCGACGGGAGCACGACTGCTTACTCCCTCTCGTCTGAACACCCATACCATAACGACATGACGTACAACTGGACGATAAAGATGCCCGGCTATTCGAAGATGGCGGTCCACTTCAAGACCATCGACACCGAATACGGATACGACGTCATATACCTCAAGAACTCGACCGGGAATACCGTAAAGACTTACACCGGCATCTACAACGACACCTGGAGCCCGTCTGTAAGCGGAGACACGCTGACCGTGACCTTCGAGACCGACTGGTCGGACACCTCCTGGGGCTTCGAGATAGACAAAGTGCTCAACGGCACCGTCTCCTCGGGCCTGAGCAACTGCTCGAAAGTCGTCGGCGGATACAATTTCATCGACGGAAGCGACGACCCGATGGACGACCAGGGCCACGGAACGCATTGCGCCGGCATCGCAGCCGGGAACGGGACATTGAAAGGCGTGGCCCCTGACGCGAAGCTGCTTGCGTACAAGGTCATGAGCTCGGCCGGGGAAGGGAGCGAAGACGACATAATAGCCGGGATAGACAGGGCAGTGAACGACAGCGCGAACGTGATAAGCCTCAGCCTCGGAGGATACGGAAGCCCTGACGACGCCTTGTCCACGGCGGTTGATAATGCAGTAGCTGCAGGAGTTGTCGTTGCGGTCGCGGCAGGGAACAACGGACCGGACAACGGCACCATCGCGTCCCCGGGATGCGCTCGCAAAGCCCTGACCGTAGGAGCCATCTACAAGAGGTCCGACCCGGGAAGGAACAGGCTCTCGAACCTGAGCGTTGACAAGGCAGAGAACCCGATAGACTCGTTCGCTTTAAGCAGCTCGATAACCACGCCCTCAAACGGTGTAACGGGCATCCTCACATATTCAGGCCTCGGATTGTCTACGGATTTTGCAGGAAAAAACCTCGCGGGAATGATCGCCCTCATAAAGAGGGGCAACATCACCTTCAATGAAAAAGTCAGGAACGCATACAATGCGGGCGCAGTAGGCGCGATAATCTACAACAACTACTACGGCAATTTCAAAGGCGACCTCGTCAACGTGTCAAGCATACCCGCGGTGTCGATCTCCGAAGAAGACGGGGAATACTTAAGCAGCCTCCTAGACAACGGGACCGTTTCCGCGACCATCATCATTTCGCTCGACCCGAACATCATCGCGGATTTCAGCTCGAGAGGGCCGGCATACATCTATGATAAGCCCGACGTACTCGCGCCCGGCGTAGCCATTTGTTCGGCGAGATGGGCTACCTCGTTCTCCGAGACCCCCTGCCTCGACGACAGGCACGTGGCGCTCTCAGGGACCTCGATGGCGACCCCGCACGTTGCCGGAGCCGCGGCGCTTCTGCTACAGAAGGACCCGACATGGTCTCCGCTGCAGATCAAAGCCGCGCTCAAAGACACGGCCCAGGACCTCGGATACGACAGCAACATACAGGGAGCGGGTGTTATCAACGTCTCGGCAGCCCTGATGCTGACGAGTCCTCCGCCGGTCGCTTTGATAAACAACTTGGAAGGTGTCACCTATGAAGAGAAATGAACAGTCAGGGGCAGTCATGCTTGCCGTCCTCGTCTTGTTCAGTTGCGGGTGCGTCACCAACCAGGAAGGCTTCATCAACGGTACGACCAGGGTGAACGGCACGGCGATAAGCCCGAACATCGCAAGGTACGTGCTCGAGGTCGGACCAGGCCGGAACCCGGCTAACTGGACCACAACAGGCATAGGGCTCACCGGCGGAGGAACGTCGAACATAAACCAGAGCATACTGGGCTCATGGAACACCTCGAAAGTCCCGGACGGGCAATACACGCTAAGGCTGACAGTCACCGACTCGAACAACATCTCAAGCCGGGACATGGTCTACGTCACAGTGGACAACACCCCGAACGCCCAGACAAAACCCTGTCCCTCCTGGTCATGCTCAGGACTTGCCGAGGGAGTGAACAACGTAAGCATAAGCCTCAACCAGACCGAGTACGGGAGCAACATGAACTGCTCCATCACGTGCACATGCCCCGGGAACATGCAGATGGGGGCATACTCTAAAGGAAAAACTGAAGATTATTACGACACGCTGACGCTCGGAAACCAGGAGCTCTCAGGCCAATGGTCGGGATTCTACGCGCCCCTGAACTCGACAACGACGATCAGATTCACCAGCGACAAATCCGTAGACGGCTCCTTAGGCTACACGGGATTCAACGTGACCCAGCTATCGTGCACGCCTTATTGCATGATAAGCTCCAGCGACTACTACGGCGAATACATCAGCCGCGTAACCTTGAACACAGGCTCGACGGCTTCGGGCGGAAGCGATTACTCGGACTACACGGCCCAGACACTGACGACGCTCGCAAGAGGACAACAATACGTGCTCGCCGTCCAGGTGAACGTAAGCTACTACTCCGGAGAATACGTCAAAGCCTGGATAGACTACAACCAGGACCACGATTACACCGACGCCGGGGAAGCAATAGACCTCGGAACCTACGAGTTTTCCGGCACGCACACTTTCACGAAGACGATGACAGTGCCAGCAAACGCCCTCACGGGAAAGACCAGGATGAGGATCACGGACAACTGGCTAAGCAAGGGCCCATGCGACCCGATCTACTTCGGGGAAGTCGAAGACTACACCGTGGAGATAACGGATACGACAACGCCTGGCGCGACTACGACGACCTACGGAACTACGACAACGACCATGCCATCGTCCTGCGCGAACCCGGGCGACACCCCGCCATGCGGACAAGTAACCGTCGGAGAAGTACTCACCATCATAGGGCAATGGGCCCAAGGACATGCGACGATAGGGCAGGTGCTGAATCTGATAGGATTGTGGGCGAGCGGCGGTTGATAGCTATTTCTTTCTCTTGGGATCCGCCCTGTAATACGATGCCACGGTCGCCATCAGCGAAAGAGCAAGGGAAACGTAGAACGCTATCCTAGCGCCGTCGATGAACGGTCCGGATAACAGCGTCGGGAAGAATTTCTTGCCTAGTATTTGTTCCGTCGTCGCTGCCGGAAGGCTTTTAAGGACGTCTGCGGGGATCAATGTCTGCAGCGGATTATATCCGAGGAAGCTTGCGAACAGGGCGCCGGTTGGCGGGAGATGGGAAACCATCGATGCAGTGGCTTGGGGCACGCCTGCTTCGGTCAGGCCTGAAAAAAGCTGTCCCGGGAGCGCGGTGCTAATTCCTATTGTCACCAGCGCGAAGATCAATCCCATGCTCAACGTCATCCCGGTATTCATGAAGGTCGCGATTATTCCCGATGCAGCGCCCCTTTCTTCCGGCGGGACCGAGTTCATTATGTCCGCTGTATTCGGGGAACCGAACAGGCCCATCCCCATGCCCATCACGAAGAGCAGTACCGCGAACCAGATATACTGGAAATCCGCGGGAAGGAACGAGAACCCGAGGAATGCAAGAACCGTTAAAAACAGTCCCGTCGTCGCGATCATGCGCGAGCCGATCCTGTCGGAAATATATCCGCTCACCGGGCCGAACAAGAGGATCGCCGCCGTCAAAGGCAGCATGTAGATCGCGGCCCAGAACGGCGTGACCTCGAACGAGTAGCCGTGCAGCGGCAACCATATCCCCTGAAGCCAGAGGATGACAAGGAACTGCAGGCCGCCTCTCGCTATCGAGGAGAGGAAATTAGCCAGGTTCCCCATTGCGAAAGACCTGCTCCTAAAGAACCCGAAGTCGAAAAGAGGGTCCTTTATGCGCGGCTCGTACAGGACGAACGCGGCAAGGAACGCTAATCCGAGGGCCATTCCTCCCAACACCCAGGGGTTGTTCCATCCCATCGGCTCGGATCTGTATGGCAGCAGCCCGTATGTCATGGATGCTAGCACTGCAATAAGCCCGCCTGCGAAAAGGAAATTGCCTAACAGGTCGATCCTCTGGTTCTTCTTGGGCGCAGACGACTCCTTAAGCATGAGATACGCCCACACGGTCCCTATTATGCCGAACGGAACGCTGACGAGGAATATCGCTTTCCAGTCGACCGGGGAAAGCAGGCCGCCGATCAGTAAGCCGAGAAAACTGCCGCTCAAGGCCGCGACCTGATTGATGCCAAGCGCGAAGCCCCTCTGCTCCCTGCCGAAAGCATCCGTGATTATCGCAACCGAATTCGCCATCAGAAAGGCGCCGCCGATGCCCTGGACGATGCGGAAAAGGATTATCTGGATCGCCGCCGAATCGCCGGAACCCTGGACGAAATAGAGAAGGATCGAACCAAAGGTAAAGATCGCGAACCCCAAGTTATATAATCGGACCCTGCCGTAGATGTCCGACAGCCTGCCGAAGGTCAGAAGCAGGACAGCGGTAACGACCATGTAGCTCATCAAGGTCCAAAGCAGGAAAGACGTCTCCTCAGGCGCAAGAGGATCGATGCCGATGCCCCGGAAGATATCAGGCAAAGAGATCAAGACGATGCTCGCATTCAAAGTCGCCATCAAGGTCCCGAGGGTGGTGTTGAATAGGGCGATCCACTTGTAATCGATACCCTTAAGGCTGAAAACGCCTTTGCGGCCGAACATGGAAAAGATAATCGTCTACGGATTAATATCTGATGGGGGAAAGTTACCCTTATCGATTTTTTGAATATCTAAGCTTGGCAGCTTCGCTTCTCGTTCTTATCTTAACACCATTCAATCGAAGAACAGTTAAAACTGACATAGGAGTGTACCCAGTTATTTTGGATATTTGAAGAGTCGAATGACCTTGGTTATACAGGAAAATAATCTTTTTAATGTCCTCCTCTTTATAGATTTGCCGCTTAGGAGAAGGAATTCCTATTGTTCGTTTTGAATACAACTCTCTGAAGCCCTCTTTCTTCCACATTAGTTTTGAATCCTCGCTTCTACTGCGAAGCCTAACGCCGCTCATTTTTAGTATTTTTCTTATTAGAGATGCTCTAACACCATATTTTTTTGCAATGTCGTGAGTACGCGTCCCGTTGAGATATAACCCTATTACTTCTTTTGATTCTGGTCTTTTCCATTTAACTGCTCTTGGTTCAAGCATTTCAAGAGTAACATCAAACCCACGTTCAATAATTTTTTTTAGAATATTATCTCGCCATAATCGGTCTTTCCAACTTAGGATAACCAAACAAACACCTGTCCTTTCACACATATCTTCTGTTTCTTTGTCCCATTGTTGTGTTTTGATAAAACGAGGCTCTCCCTGATAGTAGTAGCTCCTTCTACTATAATGTTGTTCCCCTCGGTATTCAAAAGCCAACTTGAGTTTTGGATAATACCGATCTAATTGACGACCTCCTAAACGGCCCGCTTTAGTTATCAGAATTCCGTCTCTTACTACCCAGTAACCATTATCGATTTTTTCTTTATTGTAAAAAATTGTGTCTAAGACTAATTTCATTTCTGTTTCCGCAGCATACCCTTCACCAATAAGAGGAAGCCCTAGTATCTTTCTTCTTTCATTTTCAGCAAGTTTACGTTTCTCCCATCCCTTTTTCGCTTTGGCTTTGGATATCTCAGGGTGCCGTACAGTACGGGAGTATTCTTTGGCGCATTTATCCGAGCAAAATATTTGAAAAGCAATTTTCGGCTGAAACCTGGTCTTACAAAGTAAACAAATCCGACTCTCCAACGGTTTTTTGTTTCGGAGTTCATATTCTCTTACTCGCTTTATTATTTTTTCCCTATTCATTAGATAATATTCCTTGTCTCTTTTTTTCTTGTTTTCGCTAGCGATTTCGGCCTTCTTTCTACACTTTGCTGAACAGAATTTTGCTCTATTAAAGTGACAAATAGAAAAATCTCTCCTAGAAAATGAGTTACCACAAAAGATGCATCTCTTAATTTCATTTAACAATCCAGCTCTGTCAAGAATCGTTTTCAGTGATTTGAATCTCCTGTAATATGCATAAAAGCCAGGAATCTTGGAGCACTCTTCAAACTTTGGTGTTCTACCCAAAGTTGTACCTAAGTGTTTTATTGAATCCAAAAACTTATTTTCTGAAATTGAAGATCGCATCAGTAGATTATGAGGAGGCAGAATATTAAGATTAATGAGGGATAGGATTCAAACGTCTCTTTCGGCTGCTCCTAACTCGACCCAAATCCAGCGGCCCACGAGTCAATGACTTCGTAAAATCGCAGACGTTTAAAAAAAATAGATAAGAAAAAGAAAAAAATAATTTATTTTTAAACAGCATGTTTCAGTTTCGTTAAGGCAATAATCCATATTACAATCGCAAAGGCAAGCGATAAATATGGGTAACCTATGGTATATGCAAGATAGACCCCTAGAACCGTTTTAGAACTGTAAAGCCAATAAAAAAGACGAGATATAGGAGGATATAATTGTTCCTTTCTTAGATAGGATAAAGCACATAACACACCAGCTATTAATCCGCCCATTGTCCAAGCTTGTAGGTAATCCGGGATGACAGCTATAAGAGGGAATATGGAGAGATATACAATAACGCTATTTGCGACTATCGTCCATCTTCCACTAAATCTTTTCTCAACTAAGAAAGCCAGTAGTCCTAGCATCAAGATTGTCGTCAACACCTCGTTTGTAATAGGTTCCATTTTAATTTTAGCTTACCGAGCCTTGTAACCACCTCTGAAAGGTCGGTGAAGAATTAAGGGGCATAGGCATGGTTTACTAGAAAAAATCGACACTGTAATAAAAATAAAAAAAATAGAAAAAGATATTAGAGCAGACTCAGTCCTAAAGGATTAAACCAGCGGGTTTAATCCATATCCTCCATTCCGCCGCCCATTCCTCCCATTCCGCCCGGGGGCATTCCTCCTCCTTTCTTGGATGAGGCGATCACGTCGTCTATCCTTAGTATCAGCTGGGCTGCTTCGCTTGCGGATTTTACGGCTTGGGTTTTTATCTTCAGGGGCTCGATGATGCCTGCTTTCAGCATGTCGCCTGTCGTGCATTCGAGTACCATCACTCCCATTCCGTCTTTTCCTTTGTCGTGGTCGCTTCGCAGCTTCACTAATGTGTCGATCGCGTCCATTCCTGCGCTTTCGGCTAGAGTCCTCGGGATTATCTCGATGGAGTCGGCGAATGCGTCTATTGCGAGCTGTTCCCGTCCGCCTACGCTTCCTGAGTATTTGCGTATCTGGCGTGCGAGTTCAATCTCTGCTGCTCCTCCGCCTGCGACTACTTTGCCTACTTCCAGCGCTGCTGCGACACCGCCTAGTGCGTCGGTCATTGCTCTTTCGACTTCGTCTACGACGTGCTCTGTCCCGCCTCTTATCAGTATGCTTACCGCCTTGGGATTCTTGCATCCGCGCACGAACGTCATCTCGTTTTTAGCGATCTTGACTTCTTCGACTTCGCCTGCGAATCCGAGGTCTTTGCTGGACAGGTCTTTCAGGTTGGTCTGTATGCTTGCGCCCGTCGCTTTGGCCAGTTTCTCCATGTCGGATTTCTTTACCCTTCGTGCCGCGAATATCCCGGCTTTTGCGAGGTAGTGCTGCGCCAGGTCGTCTATTCCCTTCTGCGTGAACACGACTGTTGCGCCGCTTTTCACTATCCTGTCGACCATGTCTTTTATCATGTTCTCTTCCTGGGTCAGGAATGCCTGCAATTGCGAGGGGTCTGTTATCTGTATCTTTGCTTCGGTCTCGGTGCTTTTTACTTCGACTGCGGCGTCGATTAGCGCTATCTTCGCGTTCTTGACCATCTTGGGCATGTTGCCTGAGACTCTTTCCTTGTCTATTATCAGTCCTTGTACGAGTTCCGAGTCGCTGATGCTTCCGCCTTCCTTCTTTTCGACCTTTACGTTGTCGAGGTCTATTTTGATCTTTCCGTCTACGGTTTCTGAGACCTGCTTTATCGCGCGAACAGCCAGGTCCGACAATTTCTCCTTCGAGGATTCAGAGCCTTTTCCGGTCATCGCGGTCTGGGCTATCTGCTGGAGGAGTTTTTCGTCTTTTAGCACGACGTCTTTTCCTATCGTCTGTAGTATCTCGTCCGCTTTCTCGGCCGCCATCCTGTATCCTCTTACGATGATGGACGGGTGTATGCCTTGTTCGAGTAATTTCTCTGCGTTCGACAATAGCTCGCCGGTCAATATGACTGCCGTAGTTGTTCCGTCGCCTACTTCTTCATCTTGCGTCTTTGCGACTTCGACTACCATCTTGGCTGCCGGGTGTTCGATGTTCATCTCCTGGACTATGGTCGCTCCGTCGTTGGTTATGACGATGTCTCCCAAATCGTCGACAAGCATCTTGTCCATCCCTCTCGGACCAAGGGTGGTCCTCACGGTCTCAGCAACGGCTTTGGCCGCCGCTATGTTGTTTCTCTGCGCGTCTCTTCCTGTCGTCCTAAGCGCCCCTTCGGGCAAAATAAATATCTGTTGTCCTTGTGCCATTTTTTTGTTTTTCCACCTGTTTTTACACAGATTGATACGGATTTATCTATGGGTTTGAGTGTATATAAATCATCCCGTCAATAGAAGAAAGAGCTAAAAAAACAGAGAAAACCCATTGTCTTAGAGATTAAGATTTAGGATATAAAAAACAATGGATTAGCAGCACACCCGTAATGAAAATAATACCCCTCGCATTCGATTCCATGGGAACGAGGTCTATGGCGACCTATGTCGAGACAAAGGATGTCAAATTGATCATCGACCCGGCCGTCGCCCTCGCGCCCAAGAGATTCGGACTCCCGCCCCACCCGAAAGAGGTCGAGAGGCTGGGCGAGCACTGGACGGAGATAAAAAAGAAAGCCGCCAACTGTGACATACTGGTCGTTACGCATTACCACTACGACCACCACGACCCGGATGAGGGAGGGATATACAAAGACAAAACAGCGATGCTCAAAGACCCGACGCATCACATAAACAAGAGCCAGACCGGCCGCTCCAAGGTCTTTCTGGAGAACCTTGATTCTTTGCTCGGCAGGCCTAAGGAGGTTTTATACACCGATGGAAAGGAGTTCCGTTACGGCGATACGTCGTTAAGGTTCTCGCCGCCCATGACTCACGGATTCGACGGACGGCTCGGCTACGTCACCGAAGTTGTGGTAGACGACGGCGTATCGCGATTCCTCCACTCGTCGGACGTCCTGGGACCCTGCACCAAAGAGCAGACGGACTACATCGTCAAGGAAAACCCGGAGACTGCGTTCATAGACGGCCCGATGTATTTCTCTGTGAGAGAAGCCATTAACAATCTCAAAAGGATCATCGACGAAACAGATATCAAGACGTTGGTCGTCGACCACCACCTCCTGAGGGATCCGAGGTGGCGTGAAAAGATCGCCGAGGTTTTCGCGGAAGCGGAAAAGAAGGGCGGCGTCAGGGTCTTGACGGCTGCCGGATTCCTTGGAAGGGGGGATGATCTTCTGGAGTCCAAGAGGAAGGAATTGTGGAAGCTTTATCCCGATACTGAGAAATAGTTAATCAGGAAGATGGTCACCGGAAAAAAATTTTTATCGCTCATGGCATCGATCGCGGCCGCGTATTTCATCCTGTCGGGCGTATCTGCCGCCAGCGTCTTAGACCTGAAGGAGGAGCGATGCTATCTCTCGTCAGACCTGCAGGATGCTATACAGAACAACCGCTGCTGGGTGATGGTTGACGGATACTTATACGATATGTCGAGCGATGTCTTCTGGAAGACCAAAAGCCATCTAGGTTACAAATGCGGAGACAATATCTCGTCCGGCGAGCTGGCGGGCAAAGGCATCACTCTCCGCAGCCTGCTCGACTACTACGGGGACATGTCCCAGGTGAGCCGGATAGGGAAGATCTGCGATAACCGGAGTGTTCCGGCTCCGCCGGGATGCGGGGACGAGAGATGCGACGTCTCGCAGGAGAATTTTGTGAACTGCCCGCAGGACTGCCCGCCTGCGGCCCTGGACGGCTGGTGCGTCCCCTTCGACGACTTCGTGTGCGACCCGGACTGCGGCAGAGATTTAGACCCGAACTGCGCCTGCGACTCGAACGGGTACTGCGACAAGCCTTACGAGAACCATGTAAACTGCCCGGTGGACTGTCCTCCCGAAAATAGGGACGGGTTCTGCACCAAACGGGCCGACGGGATATGCGACCCCGACTGCTTGCCCGGACAGGACCCTGATTGTTCATCCGTGGCCACGGACACGACGACCCGGCCGACGACCTCGACCAGACCCGTCACGCCAACCATTTCAACCGACTGCGGGAACGGCCTATGCGAAGAAGGCGAGAACTATCTCAACTGCCGAAAGGACTGCCCCTCAGGCTCGTACGACGGATACTGCGACGCGGTGAAAGACGGCATATGCGACCCGGACTGCCGGCCCGGAGACGACCCCGACTGCCTGGCCGCAGGCAATGAAAGCGTTCCGACCACTGCGCCCGTAACCGGGAAACAGGGAGATAACATCCTTGGTTATCTGATCTATATCGTTCCGGCTGCCCTCCTCCTCATCGTAGCCTACGTGATCTACAGAAGAACGAGATGACATAATGCATCGAAGATGCATCACAACCGGCCCTGCATTATGATCTTTCCCTTCTCTATCCGGGCCATATTGTCCGCGAGGCCTTCAAGGTCTTCGGAGTTGTGTGTCACGTAGAGTATGGTCGTCTCCAGCGTCTCCCGCACCCTTTTTATCTCTTCGCGGAATCCTTCCTTTAGTTCTTTGTCGAGGCTGGAGAATGGCTCGTCCAAAAGGAGTATCCGCGGCTCCTGCGCCAGCGCTCTTGCGAGGGCGAGCCTCTGCTTCTCGCCGCCGGAAAGCTGTCCGGGATAGGACGTCTCTCTTCCTTCCATGCGGATAAGGGCGAGGTATTTTTTTATCAGGGCCGGGCGCTTTTTTGAGGGGATCTTCTTCGCCTCCAGAACGAACGCTATGTGTTGTCCGGCGTTCATGTGGGGCCAGAGAGCGTATTCCTGGAAGACCATGCCGACATTCCTTTTCTCCGGCGCGACGTTTATCTTTTCCTTTGAGGAGAATACTTTTACTCCATCGATGGTTATCTCTCCGTAATCCGGGGTCTCGAGGCCGGATAACATCCGCAGGAGCGTTGTTTTTCCGCTTCCCGAACGGCCCATTATCCCTGTCACGGTGCTGCGTTCTATCTCAAGGGATACGTCTTTCACTACCGACTTTCCGGCAAATGCCTTGCTCACTTCTTTGAGTTCGATGTATGCCATTTTGACGCGTTGCTCATGAATACGATTGCGATGTAGGGGACCACGACGATGGCTACCAGAAAGAGCGACAGCACCGACGAGGTCCTGATGTCTCCGTAGTGGTAGAGTGTGAATATCCTGTTCGGAAGGGTTTGGAATCCGGGCGGCGTCAGCATGACCGAAAGGTCCAGCTCCCTCATGCATAGTATGAAAGCTATCAGCCACGCTGTGAGAAGACCGGGCTTCAGGAGAGGCGCGAGTATGCCGCTCACGGTCTTCGTGAACGAGGCGCCGGCGAGCCTTCCGGATTCCTCGACCGAAGCCGGCACCTGCGCCATGAACGGCTCAAGGGTCTTTATCGTGAACGGGAGGAACCTTGCAAGGTAGCCGAACGCCAGCACGAGGAAACTTCCGTAAACAAATGCCGTGTAACCGTTGTTCCAGACCCCTATCATGCCTATGCCGAGGGCCGCGCTCGGGGCTATCAATGGCGCGAGTATCAAGTAGTCCATCCACTTCACTCCCTTGTAGAAGTAGGCGATGAAGAATGAAGGCACTAGTATCAGCGTCGAGCAGAATATCGACAGGAAAAGGCTGTTTAGAATGGAGTCTCCTGCTTTTTCCAGGGCCGGGAGGACTGCGAGGCCGGAGTTGTATAAAAGGATGCCGAGGGGCATCGCGGACGAAACGGCTATCACGGCGAATATGTATCCGAGTCCGAGCGCCTTCTGCGCCTTGCCCAGCTTCAGGATGACGCGGCCCTCTGCCGCCGACGGAACCGTGAAAAAAGGCTTTTTTCCTATGATGAGCTGGGCGGCAAGTATCAGGACCGCTATCGAGAACGCCAAAGGCACGGTCAGCGCAAGGGCCTGGCTTATGTCGAAGAACCCTGTAAAGTGGTTGAAGACCTCCATCGTCGTCGTATCGACGCGCATGACCGACGGGACCCCGAGCTCGGATATCGCGAAAATGTAGACGATCAGGCCGCCTACGAGTATCTGGGGAAGAACCATCGGAAGGCTCACCCTCCAGATCGCTCCCAACGGCTTGCGGAGGAGAAGTGCTGCGTCGATCATCCTTTCGTCGATGTTCCTTAGCGCGAAAGACGTCAGCAGGAACACTATCGGGAAAAGGGCCAGGGAGAGGATGACTATAGCCCATTGCACGTTGTAGGGGTCTATGTTGTAGGGGATGTACCACGGTTTTTGCTGGACGGGGGGCATTGTGACGGCGGTCTTGTTCAGTAAAGTGTTTTGCAGGGCTGCGGCATTCATGGCCGAGTTCGTGATGCCCCGGTCTCTCCGAACCATCGAGGCTACTTCAGGATTGGGTTCCTTGATTTCCGAGGTCACCCAGTTCTTGCCTATGAACGACAGAAAGGATATGCCCATGATGTAAGGAGGTATCAGCAAGGAGACTATCACAAGGACCGAGAGACAGGACTTGAACGGGATGTCAGTGTATTCGAGCAGGACCGCTATGCTGACCCCGAGCAGGATGCACAGGAGCGCGGTGCCTAATCCAAGGATCATGGTAGTCTCGAACATGTGCTGCTGCCGTACGTCCTCGAAGATCCAGGTATATCTTGAAAGATTGAAGCTCGAGACGTACATATACGCGACCGGCAGGACCGAGAGGATGAGAAAAGAAGTTATCGCGATTATTTTCAGCCAGGACCTGGAGGACATCTTTAATTTATTAGGAGTCGGGTAATAAAATCCTGGGAACGGTTCAGGCTCGAATACACCTCGTACTGGGTCACGTTCATCGTCTTGATCGAATCCAAGGAAGGCACGTTATCAGGGCGCTGCACGCCGTTTCCAAGCGGTATCGTCTTGATCCCGGAATTCGCATACATCTGCTCGACCTGGTCGCTTAGTAGGTAGTCTATCAGCTTTTTTCCGTTGCCTTCGTGCGGCGCGCCCTTGATGAGCATCACGCTGTGGGGAAGCATCAGGGTACCTATCTCGCCTTCTTTCTGGTCAGGGAATACCATGGCAACGGGCTTGCCGCTCTGGATCGCGCCGTATGCGTCGTCGGTATCCGCAAGTCCCAGCCAGAGATCCCCTGCAGCCACCTGGCTTTTGACCATGCCGTTGCTGTCGACCACTTTGACGCCGTTGTCTTTCAGCTGATTGAAATAACCCTTCGCCGCATCGTCGCCCCATAGCGAAAAAAGGGCCGCCACCTGGTCGCCGGTCGTCCCGAGGGCGGGATTCGCGATGCCGACCTTTCCGTTCCATTTAGGATTTTTCAGGTCGCTCAAGGATTCAGGCGCATCGGCAGGGCTTATGTATCCGGTATTGTAGATTATGACCCGAGTCCTTGCTGAAAAACCCGTCCAATATCCTTCCGGGTCCTTGTATTCGACGGGCTTGCCTGCAGCCCCGGGAGAATTGTATGGGGCAAGGACTCCCTTCTCTTTCAGCAGGATCGTCCTTATGAGCTCGTTGTTCCAGAAAACGTCGGCCTGAGGCCTGTCTTTTTCTGCTATCAGCCTGTTGACGAGGCCGACGGTCTTCGAGGCTTCTGTATCGTAAACCGCCTTCACCTTTATCCCGGTCTGTTTTTCGAAGTCCTTGAGCACGGGCTCGGAATAATCCTGGTCTGCGGACACGTATACTACGACCTCGTTTTTGGAGGGCATCATGGAATTACCCAGATAGTAGACAGTAGAGAGGGCCAGAAGAATGAGGAAGACCCCTATCAAGTATTTGTTGACCATGAAAAAAATTAGATTCCTTTATTTATATCTCAAGCAGCCTCAGGAACTCGTCGGCTTCGCTGATATCCTTGAGCTCCTTCGGTTTTATCACGACGACGTCGAGACCGTTCGCCCTGTTGCTTATGCAGACCATCCGGTAGCCGGTCATGTCCGAAATGTCCCGGATTATCTCGATCTTCTTCTTAAGGCCCTTGCGGTCGTCGCCGACTACCGACAAGACCCTCTCCTTCTTTCTCGGCTCCTCGGCGACTATGTCGAAAGGCGCATTGGTCACCGATGCGTCGAATCCCATCTTGCGGAATTCATCGAAGACCATGCGCTCTAGATCCGTCATCGTAGTCGTTATGCGCTCCTCGAGGCTGTTTAACTCGCCGGACAAGACCTCGCCCGGCAACATAATATCTTCGCGCAGGAGCTTCCTCAGCTTCTCCGCTATCTCGAGGGATATCCTTCCCGAAGACTCGTAGCGGTGGATGCTCTGCTTGGATACGCCGAGCTCTACGGCAAGCTCTTTCTGCGTCAGATCGGCCTTTTTCCTTATCTGCGAAAGCAGTTCAGGATTTATCCTCACGCAGTAGTTGCCCCTTATGGAATAGATCAGGGGCGTCCTCTTGGAAAGTATCATTCCGAACGCCTCGATGTTGACGACGTGTAAGCCGTATCTCGTATATACAACATCAGAAGATAAGCCGGCGTTCTTCATATGGTCTCCCACGACGATGGGAGTTCCGGACATGGCACTTGCGACGCTGCGCAGTTCCGAAGCGGAACGGGGGGTGAGCCCTTCGATGTTCTGGAGTATCTTTATCAGGAGCATCGAGTCGCCGCGCCTTGCCAGTATGTCGAAGCAGCTCCGGACGCTGCAGCAATCCGACAACTGGAATCCTGCATCCCTGAGAGCAGACGAGACCCGTTCGACTAGCAAGTCTTTCATGAAAAAACTACTTTCCGGCGCCTTTGGCGCACTCTATGAAATTCCTGTGCAGCGCCTTAAGCACCGAGTCCCCTTCGTTCTCCTTCACCATGAAGGATATGTTGACCTCCGAAGACCCCTGGGCGATCATTATGATGTTCGCGTTCACGTCCGCGGCGGTCTGGAAGATCTTCGCGGCTATGCCGTGCGTTCCGCGCATTCCCGCGCCTACGACGGCGATTATGCACGCGTCTTCTATGACCTCAAGCGTCCTAATGCATCCTGCGAAAAATTCCGTGTTCAGGACGTTCACTGCCGCCTGGACGTCCGAGCGCTTGACGACAAAAGAAAGGTTGGCCTCGGACGCGGCCGATATCATGATTATGTTTATGCCGCTCTCGCCGAGCAGGTTAAAAACCGTCGCAGCGATGTTCGGCGTGTCGGCAAGCCCGACGCCCTTCAGGTTTATGATGGCGACGTTCTTAGCTATCGAAATCGCTTTCACCACGCCCTCAACCTGCTCGCTCTCCTTCACGACAAGGGTTCCCACGTTGTCCGGATTGAACGTGTTCTTGATGCGCACAGGTATGTCGGCGTCCATGGCCGGCTCGATCATCTTGGAATGTATGACCTTGGCTCCGAAGTATGCGAGGTCCATGGCTTCGACGTAGGAGATGGTGTAGATCTGTTTCGCGTTTGGGACGATCCTCGGGTCCGTCGTCAGTATTCCGTCGACGTCGGTCCATATCTGCACCTCTTCGACGTTCAGGTACCGCCCGATTATGGAAGCTGTATAATCCGAACCGCCCCTGCCGAGCGTCGTCATCTTTGCCTCCTCGTCCGCGGCTATGAAACCGGTGACTACCGGAACGATTCCTTTCGCGACCACTGGATTCAAGGCCTCCTTTATCGTCTTGTCGAGCTTCTTGAAGAGAGGCCTAGCCTGACCGAAGCATGAATTGGTCACAAGGCCGGCTTCGTAGCCGGTCATGTGCTTCGCATCCACTCCTTTAGAACGCAGCGCGCCGGCCACTATGGGGGCGGACATACGCTCGCCGAAAGACCAGATGTAGTCAAGCGATCTCGGCGAAAGGTCTTCGAGATACCCGATGCCCATCAAAGCATATCTCAGGCTGTTTGCGAGAGTAGAGACTTCCTTCAAGACCTCCTCCTGCACTTTGCCGTCCTTCACGGCCTCCTTGATTGCCGAAACGTGCTGGTCTAGTATCTCTTTATGGAATTTCTCGACCTCGGACTCTACGACCTCGGTAGGCAGGTTCACGACTTTGCGCGCCATCTTGTCCAGCTTGTCGGTAACGCCGCCCATCGCCGAAACCACTACGACCTTTTTGCGCTTCTCCTTGGAAACAAGCTCAGTCACCCTCAAGATCTCTCTTGCAGACCCGACAGAGGTCCCGCCGAACTTCATCACGATCATTTTAATCTAAAGTTTATTGTATTAGCTGAAGAAATAACATAAACATCGTTGGACGAATGATAACCGGCCCTTTCTATATAAGCCGCAGACATAATAATATAAACGGAATGGAAAACAAAACGATCCAACTTCTCACTGTGGTCTGCATCCTCGCCGCCGCGGCCTATGCGCAGGGGGACTCGTCGTCGCCGCTTCATTTCATCGGCTGGCGTCTGGAAGACGCCGCAAGGCTCGTTTTGTGCGCGCTGTGGGCGCTTACAACGGCTGTCCTTGCCATCCTCGTCGTCGTCTCCGGGCTTAAATACATGACGAGCGGGGACTCGGAACAGAAAGACAAAGCCAGGAAGATGGTGATACAGGGCTTCGTCGCCTTCATAATAGTCGTCGTCGCCTGCCCGACCGTAAATTACATCGTCCACGGCTCGGACGTGAAGGAGTTCAAATGCGATTGCATCAGGGTCGTTCCGCCCACGACCACGACTTCGACGACGACTACGACCTGGACATTTGCTACCGTCACGACGGTAACTTCCACGACGTCCACGACCTTTACTACCACGACGACGATGTACCCCAAGAGCGGCGGCGGAAGGTTCCTCCTAGTAGGCATCGACATATTCGACTGGGGGAGCTATCATGAAGGGGATATGTACGGAGTCATATTCAACATGGACGGAACCATCCACAAGAACGCCTTCTTCATAGACAGCGGCGTACAAGACCCGGTCGCTCTCGCAGTAGGCCCTAACAGGTTCTTCGTAGGATACAGCTCGAATGCCGTGATACTGGACTGGGAAGGCAACACTATCAAGGCAAAGTACACGACAAAGGCAGGATACATCCCGATAAAAGCCATACAGGCCAACAGCAAATACTATGTCCTCCTTTCGCCGAAAACGGGCACCGGATGCGTCATACAAGTCTACGGCCTCGACGGGGACCTCCAGAACACTTATTCTGTGGCCATCGACAAGATAGGAACCTCTGCCCTGGGGTTCGGCGGGGACTATTTCGCCGAAGGCGACATGGCTCTCGGGAACGGCAAATTGTTCATAACATGGACGGACCACACGAACAGCGTGATATACGGGATCATCTATGACCTCTCCGGGAATCAGGTGAAGGGCAAGTTCGAGGTAACGACGATAAGCTCACCGGAATGCGGGTTTATCAACGCAGAAGTGGAGGCGGGGCAAAAATACTTCATAGTAGCCTTCCTCGACAAAGTTTTCATCTACGATCTCAACGGCGTTTACCAGACATCTAAAACAACATCGGCCGATATAGTGTGCGTCCACGACATGGTCTACGGCGACGGGAAATTCATGGAAGCCTACAACAACGTAGCGGAATACCTCGACGAGGACGGGAACGTCGTCGGCCCCGGAACCTTCGGCGGACACGGCGACGTGCCGACGAGCCTCGCCTACGGCAACCACATGTTCGTAGGGATCGTGGCCATACATACTACCGACGACGGGATAGGCGCATCGTTCCTGGATTTCAACGGAAACCACGTAGTCGACACCCTGCCTCTGGTCATGGCGGAATCTCCTGGATGGGCGGCGTACGACTGGTAAATGGGATTTCTATATAAGGCGCGGACATAATAATATAAACGGAATGGAAAACCGATCGATCCATCTTCTCGTGATAGTCTGCATCCTCGCCGCCGCAGCCTACGGCCAAGGCAACTCGTCGTCGCCTCTTAGCTTCATCGGCTGGCGCATGCAAGACGCCGTAAGGCTCGTCCTGTGCGTTTTGTGGGCTCTTGCCACGGCCATCCTCGCCCTGCTCGTCGTCGTCTCCGGCCTGAAATATTCGACCAGCGAAGACTCAGAGCGCAAAGGCGCGGCCAAGAAGATGGTTATACAGGGCTTCATCGCCTTTATAATAGTCATAATCGCCTGCCCGACCGTGAATTATATCGTCCACGGCTCGGACATGAAGGAATTCAAATGCGACTGCATCAGGACCGCGCCTCCCACGACTACGACCTCTACCTCGACCACGACCTGGACTTTCGTAACCGTCACGACCGTCACGACTACTACGACCTCGACGAGCACGACCTCCACTCTCTGGTATCCGAAAAGCGGAGGCGGGCGGTTCCTCCTAGTCGGGGAATGCGTATTCGAATACGGTACTTACCATATTGGGGACTTTTACGGCGTCATTTTCAACATGGACGGGACGCTCCACAAAGACGCATTCCAGATAGACAGCGGCCAGAAGGACCCGGTCGCTCTCGCAGTAGGCCCGAACCGCTTCTTCGTCGCCTACGGCTCGAACGCAGTCGTGCTGGATTGGGAAGGCGCAGTAGTAAAGGCCAAGTTCCCGACAAAGTCCGGGTATTTCCCGGTGAAGGCCATCCAGACCAATAACGTGTTCTACGTATTGCTTTCGCCCGAATCCGGAGGAGGATGCAT
>CAIYYO010000244.1 GCA_903930485.1 Methanobacteriota archaeon | reverse complement strand
TTACCATCCATTTTTTCAAAAAGGTGGTTTATGACCGACTACTGGAACAAGAAGGCCGAGCTGATGCCTCCGAAGGAGCTGAAGGAGCTCCAGGGCAGGCGCCTGAAAGACATAGTCAAATACGTATACGAGAATTCCCGTTTCTACCGCAAGCGATTCGACGAGGCCGGGATAAAGCCTTCGGACATCAGGTCCATCGATGACATCAGAAAACTGCCTTATACCGAGAAGAGCGACCTCCGCGATAACTACCCCTTCGGGATGTTCTCCAAGCCCCTCGCCGACGTCGTCGAGATACACGCGTCTTCCGGCACGACCGGCAAGCCGACGGTCGTCGGATACTCCAGGAACGACGTATCCTTATGGAGCGAGGTCGTCGCCAGATCGCTCGTCTGCGCCGGCGTTTCTTCAAGGGACGTCGTGCAGAACGCATACGGCTACGGCCTCTTCACTGGCGGCCTTGGGCTGCATTACGGGGCGCTTACTATCGGCGCCTCCGTTATCCCGGTATCGGGCGGGAATACGCCTCGGCAGCTTTTGATCATGCAGGATTTCGGCTCAACGGTGTTGGCGTGCACTCCTTCATACGCCCTCCACATGGCCGAAGAAGCGGCTAAATTGGGATACGACCTCTCCAAGACGAAGATGAGGATCGGGGTGCACGGCGCAGAGCCGTGGACCGAAAAGTTCCGTAAGAAGATCGAGGAGGCATGGGGAAACAACTACAGCGCCCTGGACATCTACGGACTATCGGAGATAATCGGTCCCGGAGTAGCGCAGGAATGCCCTGGCAAGGATGGCCTCCATGTGTGGAGCGACTTATTCTATGCCGAAGTGATAGATTCCGACACCAGGGAGCCTGTTTCTACCGGAGAGGAGGGAGAGCTCGTGTTCACGACCCTGACGAAGGAGGCGATGCCTCTCATCCGTTACAGGACTCACGACATAACCAGCCTCATAAACGAGACCTGTCCGCACTGCGGCAGGACGATGCCGAGGCTGACCAAATTCGTAGGCAGGAGCGACGACATGCTCATCATACGCGGCGTCAACGTATACCCGAGCCAGATTGAATATGTCCTGATGAAATTCCCTGCCGTCGGCAACAACTATATGATTGTCGTAGACAGGGCCGAGTCATTGGACACGCTTGGCATACGCGTCGAGATGAACACGCGCATGATGTCTGACAAGATGAAAGACGTTCTGGCCCTGGAGAAACAGGTGGAGTACGCGATAAAGGAAACGTGCGGGGTCTCTGCCAAAGTCCAGCTGGTAGAGCCGGGCGCTATCCCGCGCAGCGAGGGCAAGGCGAAGCGCGTCGAAGATCTGCGGAAAGGGAAGATGTGATTACAAAATCGGCACATACAACAGACAGCTAAGCTCTCTATGTGCCGATTTTGAAAGCAATACTCCGGCCAAGGCCGAAGTATTTTATTTCGGAGGAAATCAAAAATGGTGAAACAGATATCGGTTTTCCTGGCCAACCAGCCCGGGATGCTAAACAAGGCATGCGAGGTGCTTGCAAGGGAAGGAATAGACATTAGAGCATTGACGGTCGCAGAGAACGCGGACTACGGCCTGCTCAGGATGATCGTCGAGAAGCCGGACAGGGCGACTGCGGCATTGAACAAAGCCGGCCTAAGCTCGATAGTGCACGAAGTGCTGGCGGTCGAGGTGGAGGATTCGCCTGGCGGCCTGTGCAAGATCACGAAGCCTTTGACCGAATCGGGCGTGAATATCGAATACGTCTACGCGTTCGTCTCAAGAAAGGCCGGCAGGGCCTACGTCGTCCTCAGGACCGACGACCTCACGAAGGCTAAGAAGATCCTTTTAAAGAACGGGAGCAGGATGCTCCCAGAGGAAGAGATCGAGTCTATTTGATCTATTCCTCTTCGCACGCTCCTTCTTCGGATAGAATTTTACCTACTGTTTCGATCAATTCTTCGGGTCTGAAGGGTTTTTTTATGTAATCGCACAGCCCGTTGGACATCATTTTTCTCCCGTAAAAAGTTTATTGTTTTACCCATCAAGGCAAAACCAGGAGCTTCCCCGGATTTTCTTTGAAGATCTTTTCCGCATCCGCGCCGAGAACGTTCCTCGTATAATCGACGGCCTTCCTGATGTCATACCACGGAAAATCGGTCCCGAATAATACTTTGTCGATGCCTATCCTTTCCACGAGGCCGAGGAATTCAGCATCTCCGAGTTCGCAGCTCATTGCGGTGTCGTAGTAAATGTTCTTGTAGCCAAGCACGAGATCCAGCGCGTCCCATGTTTTGTATCCGCCTAAATGAGCCAGCACTATTCTGAGGTCCGGGAACGATTCTAGGACGTTCTTCAGATGCTTCGGGTGCGCATAAAGGGGACTGAAAGGCTTCAATTCATCGCCTGCGTGCGTCAGGAGGATCATGCCGTTCTCGGAGAGCGCCTGATAAATCTTGAAGCATTCCTTGCTGTCCGGATAGTAGCCGCCGGCGTTGGGCTGCATCTTCACGCCTTTGAATCCTTTCACTGCGAGGCCGCAGACTTCGTTGTACGGGTTTTGGACGCCTGGGTGAATGGCTCCGAAGAATATCATATTTTTGTGCAGGCCCCTGACTGATTCCACCCATTCATTGACCGGGCGCACGTGCTTCGGCTGGTTCGCGACCGGCTGGACGACTGAGAGGTCTATTCCTGCCGCGCGCATCTTTACATCGAGGCCTTCTATAGTGCCCTGATTGTCTGCCTGTGTACCGTACCTGTCGAATATGGCTGCCCTGACCTTGGGCCAGATGTCTTCTGGATAGCAGTGGGCGTGGAAGTCGATGAGCATTGTCGTGTTATAAGAAAATGAGTAGAAAAAAAATAAAGAAAAAATCTGTCTAACCAATTATATATTCGATATTGATAACCGTTTTACGTGCGCCCGATAGCGGGCGCACGTATGTGATTCTCAGTATCTTTTTGGTGGTCTGTGCTTCTGGTAGCAGTCCCTGCAATATACAGGCCTGTCACCTGACGGCTTGAAGGGTACTTCGGTTTCCTTGCCACAATCGGAGCAGGTCACCTTGGTCATCTCCCTCTCGCCGAAACCGCCCCTGCGGTCTCCGTATGCCATTTACTTACCTCTTTTACGTTATATTACGGATGCGATAAGCAGCCGTAATAATCAACTATACTGATTGTATCTTTAAAAACCCTGGATCTCCACCCTATTTATATGATTTATTCCCTGATGCGCAATATCTATCAAAATGCCAGAGCGCCGACTGCTTTTAGGTAACGAAGCGATCGCCGAAGCTGCGATGGAGGCAGGTGTCAGCGTCGCGTGCGCTTATCCTGGAACTCCTTCGACTGAGATATTAGAGTACCTCGCATCCGAGTCCTGCGGGAAATTCCATGCCGAATGGAGCGTCAACGAGAAGGTGGCGCTGGAGACGTGCGCGGGAGCATCCTACAGCGGCGTGCGAAGCCTGTGTGCGATGAAGCATGTAGGCCTGAATGTGGCCATGGACCCTTTCATGACCCTCGCGTATACTGGGATAAAGGGCGGACTCGTCCTTGCCGTCGCCGACGATCCGGGGATGCATTCGTCCCAGAACGAACAGGACTCGCGGCACCTGGTCCGGGCCGCAAAACTTTTGTCGTACGAGCCGGCAGACAGCCAGGAGGCGCATGACATGGTCCTTGAAGCATATTCATTGAGTGTACTACATCGGCAGACGAGTGGCCTCTATTGGCGAGATTTAAGACCTCATCCACCATAGACTGAACGCCTATTTCAATGGTCGTGACATTGTACGCCTTGAGCATGCCAAGGCATTCATGATCGAATGAGCCGGGTCTTGTTGATATTCTAACGTTATTGACTACCCCCTGTTTAACAAACGGTCTGGCATATTCCAGGAGTTCGATCTGCTCGTCCATTTCCATGCCTGTAAAATTCCCGCCGTAAAAAGCAATCTGTATACAGTCAGGCGTGCGTTTCACGCTTCTCAGATGCTTTTGCACCGTATCCCTGAATGCATTCTCGCTAATCCGTTCAGGATGGCT
>CAIYYO010000243.1 GCA_903930485.1 Methanobacteriota archaeon | reverse complement strand
AGGCGAGGCCTGAGGATGCTTACTTGGAGCATCTATCAGAAATAGAGATCAAGAATTCCGAAAGCGGATTTGACAGTCCGCTTCTTGTAGGGATGGGCGGGGCAAAATACAGAATAAGGTACGTAGACGAAGGATCGACTTCCAAGGTTTACAGAGCGATATTCGAGCACGATTCTTCTGGAGAAAACCTTTCGGTAATAATAAAAAAATTCGATAACTGGGATAAGAAAACACAGGAAGATATCGTCGAGGCCCGGAGGGAATACGACCTGCAGGAAGAGGCCTCGCAGGATGGCCTTTCGCCAAAGCTGTTATATAGCGATTTCAGGCCGCACAGCGTAGGAGGCAAGGGTTTCTTTGCCATGGAAGACAACTGGCCCGGATGGAAGATCGCAGAAAAGATACCTGGCATCGCTGGAAAAACCGAGTTTCTGGAGGAGTTCGGAAGAAAACTTAACCGGCTCCACTCTAAAAGCATAATACACCAAGACATAAAGACTGCAAGCCTTCTTGTATCTGAAAAAGGAGAGATCAAATTCATAGATTTCAATTTTGCCGTTAAGCTTGATACCTGGGAATTCCTTTCTGATTTTCTCATAGAAGCAGGCAATGCCGCAAAGGATCTTGACGTGGAAGACGACAAGCATGCTCAGGACGTCATCATGAATTCGTATCTGGCCGATGGAGGATTCAACTGGATCCTAGGTCTGATGAAAGAGAACCTGAGTGCAGAGTTCTTCTCTCAAGCAGCAGAATTAAACAAATCACTTGAACAGAAAAAGGAGTCGGGCACACTAAAAGAGCTTTACATGGAGTTGTCCTCAAAGGCCGACAAAACAAACGAAAACATACTGCAGGAGAACCTGAAATACCTGGAGATCCTCGATTTACTGCCTGACATCTACCAGAAAAAACTGATGATCACTGTTCTTCTGATGAAGCACGGCATGGAGCCCGGAGAAATAGACCTGCCGCTGTTTGAAGACGTACCTTACGAGACGCTGGCGAAGAACGTCGAAAAACTAATCAAGAACAATAAATGGAAAGTGCTCCTCAAAATGGATCCATCGATCCTCGGCAGAACGGTTGCAGCTTCAGAAAATGAACCAGTCGTCTATGGACCCCAAAGGACGGTAGAGGGAGAAGTTTCATATGATAGCAGGGCGAAGGATATACTGGAATCACTCGAAAGAATCAATGCAAACAACGCGTCTTTCTACATTGAAGAAGCCCTCGACTATGCAAAAATACTCAGACGGATTGCTGAAAAACAAAACAAGCCGGATTACTTTGATCTTGCCGAAAAAATAGAGAAGAAAGCCCTTGATGCGGCCGAGAAAGAAGGCGTCGACCCTGGAAAGATCAGGCGCTTCTCCGACGAGGAATTCCTGGCTCAAGCCGCAACTCCGCAGGGATACAGGTACAAGGCCGACGACGGCAGGGAATTTAGCTTCAAATACATCCTTGACAAGGATTTCATCAAGATCATAATAAACGATCTGACACTTTCAAAGACTGATTTCGAGGTTGCTTACATTGACATTGACCATAGGACTGGAGACGCTTATATCGACAAATTATATTATTACTCCGAGCTTAAACGAAAATATTCTTCCCATTTCGATGGTCCGTATAGAGGGATAGGATCAGCTTTGCTGTATGCCACGAAGGTTTTGTTGCTGGAAGAAGGATTTGACCGGGTGTTTATATCTTTCTCAATTCCTAATGCGCTTCCGTTCTACAAGAAAAACGGTGCTCAGCTAGGTATCGACCGGTTTGGTTTTCCTCAATACTTCTTCGAGTTTAATTCTCCCAACCCAAGGCATCAGATACCTAAGCCGGACATAGAGAATAAAGCCTACGGGCCTCACAATGGATCGTACCCCATACTTCCCGATGAATTGGAGAATCTGAACGGGCACATTTCCAGCCTTGCAGGGAAAAAGATTACTGCGACGGACGTTGCACGGATCGTGCAGGTCCTGCTCGCCTCAGGGATAGGATATGAAAAAGATAATTTTGAGGGAGATATAAGTCAGCCGTACGATGACAAAGGCGATCCCACCGTAACGTTGGAGAACGTTGGGGAGAGACTCAATATAACTCCGCTTGCTCTGAAAGAGTTGGGACTCAATGCGGACGACCAGACCCTGCTCGACGGGATACTTCAGGCGAACCCGTACTGGGGAGGCCTTGTGCCGAAAAGCGTTTCAGGATTGTTCAAGAACGCAAGGGCCTGGCTGGGCAAGTCGGGGAAATATAAGCGGATAGACGGCCTGATCATTAGGGGAGAGTATGGGAAGGCCGAGGAATTATGCGACGAGGCGCTTAAGGAAGATCCAGGTAATGAGCGGCTTCTCTACCGAAAGGCCTACGCCTTGCACGGCCAGGGGAAAAACGAGTCGGCTCTTGCTATTTTGTCGGACGAAAACAAGTTTCCGTCCCAATCATCCGATCTGCTGACTCTTGACGAGTTCAAGAATTCGATAGCCCTAGAAGGCGAGATATACTACTCGCTTGGGAACTACGTAAAGGCCAGGGAGTATCTGGGGAAGTATGTCAACTGGCTCGAACTACGGGATGGCAAAAAGGATCCAACGTATATACCCTGCGTCAGGATGCTTGCGGATATCGAAAAAAGGTTCGGCAACGAGGACGCGGTTGCAGAGCTGAACAGGAAGGCGTTCGAGACGCCGTCGTCCGGGCCGCAGAAGGCCGTTACTCCAGTGGATGAGTTGAATGGCCTAAGAGAGGCTTATAAGGGCGGAGCGGGTGGCAAAAACTTTTTGGACAAGCTCAACTCATTCATATCACAATCCGGCGGCGCTGTTCTATTCGAAGCCAGCTGGCTCAAACTTGAGGTTTTGTTGACTGAACGGTCCAGCGATCCGCGCACCTATCTTAGGGAGCTGGCAATGAATGACATCATCAGCCCTGATGAATTATACCTGGCCGAGGCGGCATACTATCTAAGGGAATTCAACACAGGGAAAAATCTGACCAAAGCGAGCATGATCCTGGACAAGAGGATCGAAGAATTAAGAGGCAAAGGCTTGGATGCAGCAGGTAAAACAACAATGGCTTCATACCTGTTCCTCCGCGCCAAGGCTTTGGAACATCGCAACAGAAAAGACGAAGAACTGAAAATATTCGATGAAATCACGGATATTGTTAGCACAAGCAGAGTCGCTTTCGCAGGCAAAGGGAATCTTCTGTACACGATGAAACGGTACAAGGAAGCCGCCGACTGCTTCGAGAAAGCCCTGCAGATCGTTGAGGGATCCGATCCACTGCTGAATGACCATAATGCAGTCATCTTGAAATATGCGCTTCCCGATACGAGCTCAGACGAGCTGCTGGCGCAAAAAGAGGAGAGCCTTGAGATGAGGGCCGTTTCAGAGATTCAGGCGGAACTAGGAGTATCCGATGGGGAGGTATCGGCTGCCCAGAAGCTCTTGGAAAACAGGGAACGGAACGCGTCACTAATAAACGCCGCACTGCTCGCCTACCTGTTAAAGAGAGGAGTAGATCCCAGGACCCTTGATTACGACGTATTCGAGAATAACGTCGATACGCTGATATTGCGGAGCGATTATCTGGAGATAGTAAAGAAACGCCATCAGGTGCTGACCGGCAAAGACCTGATTAAGGAGATCGCGCTCGCTTTGGATAAACCGCTTCAGGGATTCGATGAATTAAACTTCGACGACGAGATTGGCGGGAAGGTGAGGAACTATTTGAAATCCGATTTGGACGCGATGCTGAACGACGCCGTCCGTTTGTTCGGCGCCAAAGACATCCAAGGCTT
>CAIYYO010000242.1 GCA_903930485.1 Methanobacteriota archaeon | reverse complement strand
CGCTTAGAAAAGTTTCAGGAGAGAAGGCAATAAAGATCTTATGCAACAAACTGGGCTTCCAAGTAACAGGCAGAACAGGAAGCCACGTACGACTATCTAAAATGACCCCAGCCGGAAAGATAGGAACAGTCGTACCCATGCACAATGAATTAAAGATCGGAACACTCAAAAGCGTCCTAAAATTGGCGAAAATCGACGAAGAAGAATTCTCAAAATATTTATAAGAAGCCAAAACCGAAACTTTCGCCAGCGGGCTCGGTGCTGATCGCACTCACATAACACAGATTTTACGGCTCGCTGCCGCTTGGCCCAAATCCCATTGGGGACTTTCGTAAAATCTGGGACGTTATATGCAATTCGGAAACCCGCCCCTAGGAAATTTTTGCGATTGTGGCCCCAGTTCACGATTGTGAAGCCTGCGGGCTTCACACGAACGACGAATTTTACTTAAACGACGGGGTGAGATAATGTAAGATCCTGACTGGAAAACGCACCCGTGCGGCATCTTATAAATAAGGAAGCCGATATCTAAGCCATAGGATAAAACGGAAATGGATTACAAAGATTGCATTAAGTTCGCCAACGAGAATCCGGTCTGCTTCCTGGCCACCATGGAGGGAGACCAACCGAGAGTGAGGGCGCTACTCTTCTGGCGCGCGGACGAGACTGGGTTTTATCTGCAGACCGGGGCGATGAAGGAATTATGCAAGCAGCTCAAAAAGAACCCCAACGCCGAGATCTGCTTCTACAAGCCGGACCAGAAAGGGGGGACGATGCTGAGGGTTGCGGGAAAGACGGAATTCGTCGACGACGTCAAAATAAAGGCCAATGCGCTCGAGCAAAGGCCTTTCCTTAAGGGCCTCGGTATAACGGCGCCTGAAGATGCGAACCTTGTCATATACAGGATCCCTAAGGGCGTCGCATATTTCTGGACAATGGAAAACAACCTGAAGCCAAAGGAGTACATAAGATTCGGGAGGTGACCGATGGACCTTGTCTCTATTCTTATCCTCGGCCTCACGCAGGGCGTAACCGAATGGGTGCCGGTCAGCTCCAAGACACAGGTCTCGCTGGTGTATCTCACGTTCCTGAAAGGCAGCCCGGATAATGTGATACCCATACTGCTCTGGGTGCACGTGGGGACCCTCCTTGCCGCGGCGATCTATTTCCGCAAAGAGCTTGCAGCGATCGCAAAAGAGATCAAGGCAGCGCCTTACGACTCTAAGACGTACACGCAGGGCAGGAATGGCTTTCTGCTGGCCGCGCTTTTCTTCACCGGCGTCGTGGGCCTGCCGATACTCTACCTTGAGAAAAAGATGCTGCCCTCCCTCGACGGGACCGCCGTCTATATACTGATGGGGCTCGGGCTCTTATTCACAGGGCTCCTGCTCATCTCGCAGAAAAAGAAGACCTTCAGGCATAAAGAAGACGCGGGCATGGTCGACGGAATAGTAACAGGCCTGCTGCAAGGCTTATCCACACTGCCGGGAGTATCTCGTTCCGGAACCACTTCGACAGCCCTGATCTGGCGCTCGTTCGATCCCGACAGCGCATTCGGCCTGAGCTTCCTGCTCAGCATACCATCAGTATTCCTGGCAGAGATAGTCCTCTATGCCGGAGAGGCGGGCGGCAGCCTTCCTTTGACCGACGGATTAGCGCTTGCAGGCGTTAGCTTCTTTTTCGGCTACCTGACTCTTGATGCGATACTGCGCCTGGTGAAGAAAGTCAATCTCGCTTACTTTGTCATCATCCTCGGTTTATTGATAATGGCAACGGCATTGTTTCACGCAGGCTGAAGAGACATGGACGACTACCCGAAATTCATGAGGAACAAGAAGAACGCGATCGCCGAAGGTTTCCAGAGCAGCGGAATCACGGGCTACGTCTATGACGGAGCGGACGGGAGCCAGATGATACATTGGATCTGCAAGGCTTCGGGAAAATCAGCCGAGCATGTCCACGAGTACGACGAATACTTCATCGTCGTGCAGGGGAGATACGACTTATTCATGGAAGGGAAAAAGATCCCGCTCTCGGCCGGCATGGAGTACTACATACCGAAAGGAGTCGCGCACGCCGGTGAATTCATTGCAGGGACGCGGACCATCCACGCCTTCGGCGGCCGGCGGGCGGATAGGGGAAAGGGATGAAAAACATAGACAACACGACGGCGCACGCATCGGATGAATACGACGAAAAAGTCCGAAGCACCATTCCTTATTACGACTGCTTCCATCAGGAAGCCATCAATATCGTGAAGGCGGCAGGCATCGTTCCCAAGGTATGGCTCGATACCGGCTGCGGGACAGGGACGCTTGTCGAAAAGGCGCTCAAGGTTTTTCCAAAAACCAGGTACATCCTCGCAGACCCATCGCCTCCCATGCTCAAACAGGCTAAAAAGAAGCTGTCACGCTACGGCCCGGAGAGAGTGTGTTTCCTCAAGGCCTCGACGACCCAGGACCTTTCCCTTGACGATATCCCGAAATGCGATGTAGCGACTGCCATCCAATCGCATCATTATTCGAGTAAAGAGGAAAGAGCTAAGGCGACCCGTGTGTGCTGTGAAATTCTCAGGCCCGGAGGCATTTACATAACCTTTGAGAACATAAAGCCTGCGACGCCGGAAGGAATAAGGATCGGCAAGCGCTGTTGGAAAAATTTTCAGGAATCCTGCGGGAAAGACCCTTTAGAAGCCGAACGGCACATCGAGAGGTTCGGCGTCGAATATTTTCCCATAACAGTCGAGGAGCACCTCTCTCTTCTAAGGAAGACAGGTTTCTCTGTCGTCGAGATCCTGTGGCATTCACACATGCAGGCAGGGTTTTACTGCATCAAATAGAAAACGGGTAAAATCACGACCTCTGCGACCTCACCGCATACCCGCCATACTCCATCGCCTTCTGCAGCATGGGCGGAGTGATGAGCGTGGTCAAAAACGCCATCGAAGCTATCATCGAATACTCGGTCGCCGTGAGTATCGTCCCTCCGCCCTGCACAGTAGACGTCAGCCCTATGAGGCCTATTATGAGAGCCACTTCTCCGCGCGGGATCATTCCCATGCCGACGACGAGGCTGTCTTTAGAACTTCCGCCTGCGAGGCGGGTCGCAAGACCGCAGCCTAACGCTTTCGTGACGACGGCGATCAATGTTATGGCCAGTATCGGCAGCAGGTTGTCTGCGAGCGCTTCAATGTCTACGAGCATGCCGAGCGAGATGAAGAATATGGGTGTGAAGAATGCTTCCAGTGGATAGAACATCCCTGATATCTTGTGAACAGACTTGCTGTAGTTCAGCGTCACTCCGGCGAGGAACGCCCCGACGATCGCGGAAAGGCCTATGTATTCCGCGACGTATGAATACGACAGGACGTATACGAGCATGCCAAGGAATGCCGCGTTGCCAATCGCCCCTTCCTTTGCCGGCTCGTCGAAGTATCTCGATACGATGCGCCTGCCCAGAAGTATTCCGCCTATGACGAACAACGTTGATGCGACAAGGACTGAAACGAAAGGCGCAAGGGTGCCGAGGTCCGGGCTTCCTGACGGAACATTCTTCACCAGGGACAATGCCAGCAAGCCGAGTATGTCGTCGATGACCGCCGCGCCTAGGATCACCTGTGCGAATTCGTGGTGCAGGACCTTGAATTCCTGGAGCACTGCGACGGTTACTCCTACGCTGGTAGCGGTCAGTGCCGCGCCCAGGAACATGGCATAGTTGAAGCCGTGCCCAACGGATACCGCATAATAGTACCCTGCCACGAACGGGAAAACAACGCCGAGGAAGGCGACGAAGAAATTCTTTTTGTTGAATATCCGGCTGACTTCGGAATGCAGCCCCACCTTGAAGAGCAGGAATATAGCGCCGAGCTGGGCGAATATCTTTATCAGGCCTTCGGTGCTGACGAGACGCGGCACCGTCTGCGACACCGATACCTGAAGGCCCAATGCCGAGAAAACATATATTAGCGAGGCCGAGATATACGGGGATGCGAGCGACAAGGCGCTGGGGCTTATCAATACACCCAGGACCAGGAGTATCATTACCATCGGCTGCTTCAGGTATTCGACGAGGAATTCAGCGAGTATGGCTACTATCAGTATGAAGGGTATCTCGAACCATATCCGCGTATCCTCGGACACGTCTGCGAATATGCTCGCCCTCAGCACCGACAGGAAGAGGAGGACGGTCAGGCCGGCTATCAGATACTTGCCGTATGAATGCGCTTTGCCCTTTATCGCTTTGATTGTATCTCTCATGTTTTGTTTAATATTGAGTGACGGGCATAATAAATCCCAAAAACATGCGTTTACGCCTAATAAATCCAATGAAATGGTAATTATAAGAGGGGGCAAAAGATAATGACTGGGGAAGTAAAAGCGCCGGAGGGTCTCTCCTCCGAAGAAGCCGGGAGAAGGCTAGACAAGTACGGCCTAAACCAGGCGGCAAAACCTCATGAGATAAGGTTCATCGACATCGTGAAAGAAGAGATCGCCGAGCCCATGATCATGCTCCTGCTCGTCGTAGGCTTCTTTTATGCGCTCTGGGGCAAGCTGGAGGATGCTCTGACCATTCTGGTCGTGATACTCGTCCTGGTTCTTGTCGAAGTCTGGAACGAGTACCGGGCCAAGAAGGCCATCAACGCACTATCGGCGATCGCGGCCCCGAAAACCAGGGTCCTGCGCGACGGGGTCGTCAAAGACGTAGATACTGTTTTTGTCGTGCCCGGCGACGTCCTCATCCTCGCTTCTGGAACGCGCATAACAGCCGACGGCTCAGTAGACGTGTCGTACAGCCTGCAGGTGGATGAGTCATCCCTGACCGGCGAGTCATTCCCTGTTGAAAAGAAGGCAGGCGATCCGTTATACGCCGGAACGCTAGTAGTTTCCGGCGAAGGCAGGGCTGTTTCCAAAGAAACCGGCAGGGATACAAAGATGGGGAAGATCGCCGAGACCGCCGCATACATCAAGCCGCCGAAGACGCCTCTGCAGCTGGCGATGAAGACGTTGTCCAAGCAGCTCGTCTGGGTCGCGCTGTTCTTCTGCATAACGATCACATTCATAGGCTTTCTTGAAAGCGCGGATTACAGGACAATAACCGGGAGCGGCGTAACAGACCCGGCCAAGATCCTCCAGAGCCTGATGAACAGCCAGGACCTGAAGACGATGATCCTCACGGGTTTATCGCTAGCGTTCGCTACTATTCCAGAAGAGCTTCCGATCATCATCACGATGGTACTGGGCCTGGGCGCCTACACACTTTCAAAAGACCGGCTCCTGATAAAGAAGCTGAAAGCCGCCGAAGCACTGGGCAATGCCTCCGTAATCGTAACGGATAAGACTGGAACCATCACCGAGAACAAAATGCTGATAGCCGGCATCTTCCCTTCGGATAAGGAGAAAGAGATCCTTGCATCGGCATTATCGGCGGCTACGGACGTATCTTCGACCCCCATAGACAAAGCCGTTTCGAGGAAGGCCGCAGACTACGGACTGACGACAGGCGACGGCAGGATAATCCGCGAACGCAGCTTCGGCGACGGAAGGAAGACCAAGTCGATCCTACGCGAAAGGGATGGAAAGTTTATGCTTTACGTCACGGGCGCACCCGAAGAGATCCTCGAGATTGCCTTAGGCGACAAAAGCGCGGCCGAAAAGACGCTGGCAACAGAGGCGGACAAAGGAAGGCGGCTGATAGCAGTCGCCGTAAAAGCCGTCGCGGCAACAGACCGGGACAAGCCGTTCGCGGAATTGGAAAAAGGCGTAACCGTGACGGGACTGATATCCTTCGAAGACCCTGCAAGGAAAGGCGTGGACGAAACGATACAAAAGGCCTCCCGCGCAGGCATCAGGACCATCATGGTGACAGGCGACCACCCCAGGACTGCGGCATACATCGCAGGGATCGTCGGCATACCTAATGAAAAGGTCTTGACAGGCGAAAACCTGGACATGCTTTCCGAAGAAGGCCTGCAGAAGATGGTGCGCTCTGTTTCAGTCTATGCGAGGACGACTCCGGAGCACAAATACAGGATTGTGTCGGCGCTGCAGAAGAACGGGAAAGTCGTAGCCGTCACCGGCGACGGAGTGAATGATACGCTGGCTCTGAAGGAAGCCGACATAGGGATAGCGATGGGGATACGGGGCACGGACGCGGCAAAAGAAGCGGCGGACATAGTCCTCGCCGACGACAATTTCGTGACAATCGGCAAAGGGATATTCGAAGGCCGCAAATTCTACGACAACCTCAGGAAAGGGGTCAAGTATTATCTCTCGGTGAAGACCGCGCTCGTGCTGATATTCCTCATGCCCATCCTTCTCAACATGCCCTTCCTGCTCGCGCCCATACAGATCATCGTCCTGGAACTGTTCATGGACCTGGCCGCTTCATCTGCATTCGTGGCAGAGCCCGCCGAGAAGACGATATACACCAGGCCTCCGAGGAAGCCGGGCGAGAAATTCATAGACCGAATGCTCCTCACCGAAATCTTCATATCCGGAATAAGCCTCTTCGCCGCGATCGCCTTGTCGTATTATTACGCAAGCACCCAGAATGCGAGCCTCGCGCTGATGCAGACCTACGCCTTCACGGCCTGGATAATAGGGCACATGCTCCTCGCATTCATATCCAGATCCGAGACGGATCCCTTGTACAAGCTCGGTCTGTTCTCGAACAAGGTCATGAACTACTGGGCCCTGATAGTGATAGTATTCGTCGCCCTCGTCATGGGAGTCCCGCAAGTAGGCGCACAACTACGGGTAACGCCTCTGGACCCGATGCATATCGCGGTGATCGCAGGGATCTGCCTCGTAGCGATATGCTGGCAGGAGGCTGCGAAGACTATCACATATAACATGAAAAAGGTGAGGCAATGACGAAGGTCCTTTTCGCAACGTCGAATCCCCACAAGCTGAAAGAGGCCAACGACGTAGGGAAAGGATTTGGGATAGAGTTCGAACAACTGAAGGTACCTTACCCAGAGCTGCGGGACGAGGATGTGGGCAAGGTCGCGGAAGACGGGGCAAAACACGTCTACTCCATTGTTAAAAAACCCCTCGTCGTCGACGACACGGGACTATACATCGACGCACTCAACGGATTCCCTGGACCTTACTCGGCTTATGTTTTCAAAAAGATCGGCTGCCCAGGGATCATACGGCTGATGAACTGCATCGCAGACAGGGGCGCAGTGTTCGTTTCAGCTGTGGGATACTGCGACGGGAAGGAATTAAAGGTATTCAGGGGCGAATGCAAAGGAACGATCATAGAAGAGATGCGAGGCCCGCAGGTATTCGGATACGACCCGATCTTTTTGCCCGACGGTGAGAAGAAGACATTCGCGGAAGATGACATCATAAAGGATCGCGTATCTCACAGGAGGAAGTCGTTCGAGGCGTTCTGCAGGTGGTATCTTACTAAAAATCCAGGTAAATAGCTTCATCTGGGTGGGGGAAGGCTGTTTTAGTAGTATAGTTCTTAAATACATTACATATTTCAAAAATGCCCAGAGAAGACCCCAGCGAAGCCCAAACAAGAGAAGAGTTGATAGACAAGCAACTCAGAAATTCGAAGTGGTTAGAGAAATACATCAAAAGAGAAGTTAATCCGATTAAGACAGAATTCAAAAAGAGAGTCTATTCAGTACTGAGGGAATGTGAAATAGAAAAAGGAGTAGACGAATTCATCGACTATGCCCTTCTTTCGGACGACTACTCGCCTTTGGCGATAATTGAAGCAAAACGTTATTCTGCAGACAAGGAAAAAGGCAGGATTCAAGCAAGGACTTATTCCAAAGACGTCGAGAAAAAAAGTCGGCTACAAAATACCCATATTCCTGACGAACGGCCACAGTTGGGCTTTCATTGACCAGTCCGGCAAGGAGCGGGACATAAGCGGGCCATTCACCCAAAGCGACCTGAAGAGGCGTAAAGAGCTTTTCGAATCGGAAGAGCTGCTTGCAGACGCTGTAATCGACAAAGGCG
>CAIYYO010000241.1 GCA_903930485.1 Methanobacteriota archaeon | reverse complement strand
GTGCGGAGGCGTAACCGGATAAAAGCAGTATGGATAGGCTGAACAATAGAACGCTGTTTCTCATATTTCAGCGGAGCGTAAATAAAAAAAAGAAAAATAAGAATGGAGGGATTTATCTCCCGCTCATTTCTTCTTCATGGACTTGGCAACTAAGGCTATCACTATTATCGCCACCAGCGCGCCTACTATTATCATCCAGGTGTTGTCCGTTTTCTTTTCGATGATTATAGGCGTCGTTGTCTCGGTAGTTTGCTCTTCAGTCGTCGGGGTTACGGCTGCCGTCGTCGCTGTCTTGGATAACGTCACAGTCTTCGAGTCTTTCAGGTGCTGAGTCGGCTCGACCGCTTTCAGGGTGTATTCGCCGCCGGCAAGATCCGACGTAGGTATCTCTCCAGTCAATGACCCAGTGATGTCTTTCTGATCCATGTATGCGACTTTTCCGTCCGCTCCGGGTCCTGTCAGGTATACTACGGTGCTGCCGGCTATCGGGTCATTGTATTTGTCCACATACTTGACTGAGTAGGCTATTTTGTCGCTGGTCTGAGTCGAGTCAATCTTGAAAGTCCTCTCGATGTTCAGGAACTTCGTGTAATCGTATACCAGCTCCACTTTGTCCATCAGGTTTCCGCTCGCGTCGTACATGTCGGCCTTGAGGGTCCCCTTGGTCAAGGTCTTGGGAACATTAAATAGTATCTTCTTTCCGTCGATGAATGCCGTTATGGGCGCCTGGTACTGCTCCTGCAGCACCTGGTTCCCGTCTGCGTCTAGGAGCGTTATCGTCCCTTTTACGGTGAAGTTCACGCTGGCATCGCCGGGGCTGACGGCAGAGTTGGATATGCAGAACCCTATCTTCGCCTTGTCGCCGGACATCAGCGGGAAATGGTCGAGGCCTGCGAATATGAATCGCCCCTTGGCTCCTTTGATGAAGAACCTAACCTTCATGACGGATTGTAGATCCCCCGTCGTCGCGGTAATCCTTGCAAGGTATACTCCGGTGGGCAGTCCGCTTATCTGGTATGTGAGGTCCCTTGAGTCAGACACTGTCTCGGTCTTAGAGTATGAGTCGAGTCTCGTTTCGAGATCGTCCCAGTTGAAGAGTTCGTATACTAAGTCGACATTCTTGTTGCCCGGGTTCACGAGGGTCGTTTTTACAGTGAGAGGCGTGTTGACCTGTACTTCGGGTATCGGCGCCCTGAACATGTATCTCTTGCCGTTGAGCGCGGTCTGATTCTTATCGAGCAGGATATTTTCGTAGGCGCCGCCTTTGACTTCGAAGGTCGTAGTCCTTGCCGGGACCGAGGTCATGAAGGTCAGCCCTGCGATGTTGAACTTGTTCTTGACAGGGTAGTAGAGGTTTATCACGTATACGCCGGGCTTGGCTTTTGCCGGGATCGTCCATACAAAGCTTCCCTTGTACGTGTCTCCGGTCTGGATGCTTATGTCGGTTTTGACGTTAATTTCCTGCAGGATGTCGTCATCTTCCATCCGGTCTATGTCCGTCGGCGCGCGGTACATGGCTATGGCACGTATCGTTCCACCTACGAGCGGGCTTCCGAACTGGTTCTCTATGGCGTAGGTCAAGGTGACGTTATCTCCTTGATTGTATACCGCCTTCTCAGGATAGAAGTCGTTGAACTTCAATCCGTCGAACTTGTAGTTTTCTCCGCACTGGGAGTTTTCAACTGTTGCAAAACAAGCTGTTATCAGATATAACACAGCAACGAATAAACCAAATCCTTTAACGGGTTTAAAATAGTCCATTTTGTAAAATCATTGTATATACTTGTATAAATAGGGGGGCTTTTTTTATTCTATTACCCCGGTATCCTTTGCCAGCTTTTTCGCCTCTTCGGCGGTTAGGCCGCCCCGTAGGATAGTGTACCTGTCCCTGATGCTGTTGGCCTTGACCAGCGCCTCGACTATGTATTTATCCTCGATGCCCATCTCCTTGGCGGTCGTGGGCGCGCCGACTTTTTTAAGGGCATCCCTTATCAGTTCCCACTCCGCCTTGTGGAGGTAGGCCATCATTATCGTGCCTACGCCGCATTGTTCGCCGTGAAGCGCAGGAGTAGGACATATTATGTCGAGAACGTGGCTGAAGCTGTGCTCGGACCCCGAACACGGGCGGCTGCTGCCTGCTATCCCTATGGCGACGCCGCTGCTTATCAATGACTCGACCAAGATGCTTACGTTGTTCTTTATCTCCTCGGCCTTGTGTATGATTATCTCGGCAGAAAGCATCGCCAGTACCGAGGCATAATCTCCGTAATACTCCCCCTTCTCCTTGCTCGCAAGCTTCCAGTCAAGCACCGCAGTATAGTTCGAGATCGCATCAGCGCAACCCGCGGCAGTGAGCCTCGGAGGCGCCTTGCTTATGATCGCCGTGTCCGCCACGACGCCTATCGGGCAATGGGCCTTTATCGACGTCGGGACCTTGCCTTTGATAGACGCCTGCGGAGAAGCCATACCGTCGTGCGACGCCGCCGTGGGTATGCTAAGGAACGGCAGTTTCGCCTTGAGGGCGACGACCTTCGTAATATCTATTATTTTTCCGCCGCCTACCCCTGCTACGTATTTTATGCTAGAGTTCTTCTTTATCTCGGCGAGTATCTTTTCGACCTCCTCGTCTGCAGGGCCTTCGACCAGGTACAATGTCGACTTCAGGTACTCCCTGACTTTTTCACCCGCGATCTCCTTGGTCGTCGGGTCTGATATGACTATCGACTCGCCCCAGAGCCGGAGCTCGTCTGCAAGGTCTGGTATCAGGTCGATGGCTCCGTCTCCTGTCACGACTTTACGGGGTAGTTCGATGTCTTTCATTTTTTTAAACGGCCCTCGTCCTTTCGCAGTATTTGCACCTTTGGGGATGAACCGACGAAACGGCGCACCTCTTGCAGCCTCGTACCGGTGAGATCGAGTTCTTGGGATCGAGGGCTGTCATGTTTGTGAGCAGGACCATGGTAATAGGCTCGATATTGAGCAGGCAGAAATGGTCCGAGAACCTCATCAACGCAGAGAAGACGTGGTT